>DAIDTM010000130.1 GCA_027457205.1 Anaerolineae bacterium
CAAGTACATCTCGCAGTGGAAAGTCGGCAACTCAAAGTCGATCATTCGCGCGCTCGCGGCGGATCGCAAAGGCACCGTCTACGTCGTCGCGGATGGCGAGATCATGCGCGTCGAAGGCACGACCGGCAAATCGTTGGGCTCACTCCAATACACCGACGGAAACAAGTTCGATTCGATTGTTGTGACCGCCGATGGTGGTCTACTCGCGATGTGGTACGAAGCGCAGTTTGGAATCATCACCTCCGTGCAGGGACACCGCGACGACCTAGTGCGTTTTGACGCGAATGGCAAAGTGACCCAGGTCGTGCGCGGCATCATCAGCAATCAGACCGGTGATCCGGAATTGGAAACCCAACTGGCGGTCGACGGGTTGGGAACGATCTACGCGCTCGGCGGTGCGTTCGAGCATGCGGTTTTCAAATTCACGCCGGAGGGCAAGTTCGTCAACAAATTTGGCAGTCAGGGCAACGAGCCGGGACAATTTAGTTCCCCACGCGCGATTGCGGTCGACAACCAAAGCCGGGTGTATGTTTCCGATAACTCGGGGATCGAAGTTTTTGATTCGAATGGTCGATACCTCAGCACATTCAAGGCGGACGTTTCGCCTTCCGCGATGATGTTCAACGACCAGAACGAACTGTTCGGCGTCGGCACGACCCAGGTCGTCAAGTTCGTTTTGAATCAACGATAGAGCATGGTCATGCTACACTTGAAATGGTCGGGCTTGTTCGTCGCGAGGGCAGGTTGATCACCCGCCGCGGCGCGATGGCGGTGGTGCTGACGCCCGACCGCCGGCAGGTGCTGCTCTTGCGGCGCGAAGTGTTCATCCTGTGGGACCTGCCCGGCGGCGGGATCGAGAAAAACGAAGAGCCGGCATGCGCGGCGGTGCGCGAATGTCGCGAGGAAACCGGCTATGCGATTGAAACCGAACGATTGATCGGACGGTATCTGCACCAATCGGTTTACGGACGCGGCGATCAACTCACGCATGTTTTCCGCGCGCGGGCGGTCGGCGGCAAACCCAAGCGGATCGGCTTGGAGATCACCGGACTGCGCTGGTGCAATGTCGATGAATTGCCGCGCGGCTTGCAGCCGCTGCAGCGACAAATGATTGCGGATGCGCTGGTCGATGCCGCGGAGCCGCTCGAACGGCGCATCGATTTTCCAAAATGGAAGTTGTATCCGGCGCGTGTGGTCTTTTTCGCCCTGCGCTATATCAACGATACGATAAGGAGATTCCTGTGATTCTGCGTGGTCGCGTCTGGAAGTACGGGGACGATGTGAACACCGATGTGATCTTTCCGGGCAAATACACTTACACTGTTACCGATCCGAAAGAGCAAGCCAAGCACGCGCTCGAAGACCTCGATCCGAGTTTTGCGGGCAGCGTGCAGCCAGGCGACATCATCGTCGCGGGCAAGAACTGGGGCAACGGCTCGTCGCGCGAGCAAGCTGTCGGCTGTCTCAAGTACTCCGGCGTCACGGCGATCATCGCCAAATCTTTTGCGCGCATCTATTTTCGCAATGCGGTGAACAACGGTCTCGTGCCCATCGTCTGCGCGCCCGCGGTCGACGCGATTCAAAACGGCGAGACGATTGAGATCGATCTGGACGCGCACACGATTCGCGGCGCGGCGGGCGCGTTTGAATTTCCCGCGTTCTCGCCGTCACTGCTCACGATCATCGAAACCGGCGGGCTGATCCCGATGCTGCGGCGTAAACTCGGCACGGAGCATTTGCCGATGCCGGAAGTCAAGTCAGGTGGGGACTGAATTCTCACCGCAGAGAACGCGGAGGGCGTAGAGATGGTGGGAAAAACGCAACTCAACCAAATCACCGAAAGCATAATCGGCGCTGCGATTGATGTGCATCGCGCTCTTGGACCTGGACTTTTGGAATCAGCTTATGAAGCTTGTCTAGTTTTTGAACTTGTACAACACAGCTTGAAGGTCGAGCAGCAAAAACCACTGCCTATAGTTTACCGCGAGGTTAAACTCGACTGTGGTTATCGACTTGATTTGCTCGTCGAGGAAGAGGTGATCGTGGAAATCAAAGCCGTTGATAGTCTTTTGCCGATTCATCAAGCTCAGTTGCTTTCTTATCTCAAGCTTTCTGGTTGCAACGTGGGATTGCTGATCAATTTCAATGTCCAAGTTTTGAAGAATGGTGTTCGTCGTGTGGTGAACAATTTTCCCGACTCTCTGCGTTCTCAGCGTGCTCAGCGGTAATATGGAACATAAATTGTACAAAATCGCCTGGATGCCCGGAGACGGGATTGGAAACGATGTCATGGACGCCGCGCGCGTGGTACTCGACGCGCTGAAACTCAACGCGGAGTACGTTCGCGCGGACATCGGCTGGGAATTTTGGCGCAGCGAAGGCGAGGCGCTGCCATCGCGCACCATCGACATTTTGAAATCGTCGCACTGTGCGCTCTTTGGCGCGATCACTTCCAAGCCAAAAGAGGAAGCCGAAGCCGAACTCGCGCCGAACCTGCGCGGCAAGGGCTTGGTCTATCGCAGCCCGATTGTGCGCCTGCGTCAGATGTTCGATCTTTACACCAACTTGCGTCCGTGCAAAGCGTACCGCGGCAATCCGCTGAACTATCGCGACGGCATCGACCTCGTCGTCTTCCGCGAAAACACGGAAGGATTGTACGCTGGCGTCGAGTTTCACCCGGTGCCGGACGACGTGCGCCGCGCGCTTGAGGCGTCGTCCAGCGCGATGCGCGCGTTCAAAGACATTGCGTCGGACGATATGGCGATCACCGCGCGCGTCATCACGCGGCGCGGCGCAGAACGCATCGTCCGGCGCGCGTTCGAGTACGCGGGAGAACACGGTTACAAGACCGTGACGTTGATCGAAAAGCCGAATGTGCTGCGCGAGACGAGCGGATTGATGACGCGCGTGGCGCGCCAGGTCGCGCAAGATTTCGCTTCGCGCGGCATCGAGTTGTGGGAAGCCAACATCGACGCGATGATGATGTGGCTGGTCAAGAATCCGCAGCAGTACGGTGTGCTGGTCACCAGCAATCTCTTCGGCGATGTCGTGTCCGATCTGTGCGCGCAGTTGGTCGGCGGCTTGGGATTCGCGGCAAGCGGAAACATCGGCGACCAGTTCGCGGTGTTCGAGCCGACGCATGGCTCCGCGCCGAAATACGCGGGGCAGAACAAGGTCAATCCGATCGCGACGTTTCTTGCCGCGAAACTGATGCTGGACTGGCTCGGCGAACGCGCTAAAGCCGCGCGGCGGGAAAACGCGATCGCGGCGGTAATCGCCGAGGGACGCGTCCGCACGTACGATATGGGCGGTCAGAGCACGACGATGGAGATGGCAGAGGCGGTGGCAGGAAAACTGTAGGACGCGGATAAACGCGGATGGACGCAGATGAAAACCCAGAGAAGAATCCGCGTTTGTCCGCATCAATCCGCGTCCCGCAGTTCGTTTGCGAAAACCCTCAACGTCCGTTATAATCCCCACCATGACAATGACTAACGACCAACTCATCGCGCTCGCGAAAGAACTTGTCGACGCTGCGGCGCAAAAGAATGTGACGCTGCGCGTGCTCGGCGGCGTGGCGGTCTTGATGACGTGCTCCAGCATCGACGAGACGCATCCCAAGCTGCAGCGAACGTTCAAGGATTTGGATTTTGTCACCGCGCAAAAGGATTTCGACGCGCTTGCGCCGCTTTTGGCGGCGCATGGATTGACGCTGCGCGCGAAAGAAACCGCGCGGCTGGTGTT
>DAIDTM010000131.1 GCA_027457205.1 Anaerolineae bacterium
GCCCCAGCCGTCCGATTTCGTCGCTGCCGTTGGCGTCGACGCGATGATCGTACTGTCCGCGCGCAATCGCTTCGGTCGCGCGCGTCAGCCGCGACACCGGTCCCGCAATCGAGCGCGCGAGCAGGAGCGCGACGAGCAGCGACACCATCAGCGTCACGCCGCCGGCAATGAGGATGCTCGGACCGATCTCGATGAGCGTGTCGAACAATGGACGTGCGACCGCTGCCAGCGCGAGGTACACCGGCTGCGCGCCGGTCTGCCCCGCCGCGATCGCGGCAAACAGGATGACGCGGTCGCCCTGCTTCGTCTTGATTCCGTGCGCGCCCCAAAAGAAATCCCGCGTGCCGGGGCTAAGTTTGACGGTACGATCGGTCAGTTGGTTCGTAGTGTCGGCGACGACCAGTCCATTGCTGGTGACGATCATCAAGTGTCCAACACCGGCAACCTGCGGCTCCAAGCGCGACGCGACAAGACGCGCCGGCACGCCGCTTTGAAACAGCGCGCGCGCTTGAAACGACAACGGCGCGACCGCGTCGCCCAGACGTGACAACTCTACCTGGCGCTGGTAGGCGCGCAGAATGAATACCAGACTCACGGCGATGATCGTCAGCGTGAGCAGGATGACGAAGACGTGCGTCAGAATCAAGCGCGTGCGTAAAGACATGGTCTTGTAGTCAAGTGGTCACCTAGTCCGATAGTCGTACTCTTTGACTATGCGACTACTTGACGATTCGACTAGGCGGCTAATTTGTAGCCCACTCCACTGACCGTTTCGATTTGCGTTTGCGCGCCGGCGAGTTTCTTGCGCAGGTGCGCGACGTGAACATCTACCGTGCGCGTCTCGCCTGGGAAATCATAACCCCACGCGATCTCGAGTAGTTTCTCGCGCGTGAGGACGATCCCCGGATTCTGCGCCAGCACCGCCAGCAGGTCGAATTCTTTCGTACGCAGTCCCACTTGCCGCTCGCCAACCGTCACTTCGCGCCGGTCGAGATCGATCGTCAGATCGCCGACGGAAAGGCGCTGCGTCTTGGGCGCAGGACTGACGCGGCGGAAGATCGCCTTGACGCGTGCGACCAGTTCGCGCGGGTTGAACGGCTTGGTCAGGTAATCGTCCGCGCCCAGCTCCAAGCCGACGATTTTATCGACATCCTGATCGCGCGCGGTCAGCATCAGGATCGGCACATCCGATTCCTGGCGGATGCGGCGGCACACTTCCCAGCCGTCGATTGCTGGCAGCATCAGATCGAGGATGATCGCGGCGGGCTTGATCGCGCGGAACTTGTCGAGCGCGGTCTTGCCGTCGTATGCCACTTCGATCTTGTATCCTTCTTTCGCGAGGTACAGCCGCTCTAGCTCGATGATATTTTTCTCGTCGTCGACCAAGAGGAGTGTCGTCATTTGCGTCTCCCAAGATTGGACACTGATGAACACAGAAGGAGAGAAGGTCAGTGCCACTTCGCCTACAATCGAAATTATAAGTCCGACGCAAAGGAATGTCAAAGCAATTCCTGGGCGCGATGTAAAATCTCTGTAAATTCTGCGTCGGGCGAGGGGCGAGGAGCGATGCGCCTGCCTTTCGCCTCTCGCCACTTGTCACTCGCTGTCTTTGCGGCTATAATCGCATCATGCAAACCAACGAACCGCAAATCGATATGCCCAGTCTTCCAACTACGCCGCCGCTGCCCGCGCCGTGGGGCTGGCGCGAGGTGATTCTGGGAATCGTCGTCGCCGCCGCCGGCATCCTCGCGCTCAATTTGATCTTGGTGGCAATCAATTTCGCCG
>DAIDTM010000132.1 GCA_027457205.1 Anaerolineae bacterium
CCTTTCTACTTTCCCTGGGTCCGCGCCTGTTCCTCACGCCGACCACCGGCACCGGCATCACGCTGCCGTACCGTTGGCTGTACGACGCGTTCCCGCTGATGCGCGCCTTGCGCGCGCCGGTCCGCTTCGACGCGCTGGTGATGTTTACGCTCGCGGCGCTCGCAGGGCTTGGCGTAGCGAAATTGGCAATTGGTAATTGGCAATTGGCGATTGGCATTGCGCTCATCGCGCTTGAGTACCTCGCCATTCCTGCCGCGAGCATCGCGCCCGTGCCCGCCGGCGACGCGATTCCGCGATACGTTCGCTGGCTGGCGCAGCAACCGCCCGGCGTCACTCTCGAACTACCGATGATCGCAAACGATCCGACCCAGCCGCTTGACTTGACGGCGCAGTACCTCACGACGTACCACTGGCAATCGACACCGGACGGCTACAGTGGTTTTGTGCCGCCGCTGCGCGGCGAAATCGCGTACGAGATGCAATCCTTTCCGAACGAACGCGCGATCAGTTTGCTGCAGGCGCTCGGCGTTCAGTTCGTGGTTCTCCACGGCGACCAAATCGCGGATTGGAATCGCGTGCGCGCGGCGATCAGCCGCGTTACCGATCTGCAACTCGCGCAGCAATTCGGCGGCGATTACGTTTATCGCGTCGCGCCGCGCGCCCAAGACGCGTCCGCGCTGA
Organism: Anaerolineae bacterium; assembly: GCA_027457205.1. Classification (GTDB taxonomy): domain Bacteria; phylum Chloroflexota; class Anaerolineae; order UBA4142; family UBA4142; genus DAIDTM01. The sequence continues at coordinate 682 of DAIDTM010000132.1, forward strand.
GTGCGCGGCTGTATCTCCCGCAGCCCGCCGCGCCAAACCAGAATTATTGGGCGTATCTGATCGTGCAAAACCGCGCTCCGCGCAGCTTTGCCATTGAGCCGACCGATATGCCGCAGATCGACGCGCGCTGGAGCGATGGCACGGCGCAGCGCGTGGCTGCATCTATGCCGCTCGTCACGACGAGTGTGTCGGTCGTGCCGGTGCGGTTGAACGCGCCGCCGCGCGCGGGGACGTATCGGCTGGCGCTGAATGTAGCGAGCCGCGCGATCGGCGCGTGGAATTTGTCCGGGGATGTCGTGGTGCAGGACGGCGAACCGGCGCATCAAGTCGTTCTGCCGGCGCGGGTTGGGTTGAGCGCGCCACTGAAATCTGCCTACGCGCCGGGCGATGTGGTGGAAATCAATTTGACTTGGCTGCCGCTCAACAAAATCGATGCGTACTACAGCACGTCGGTGCGCATCGTGGACGCGCGCGGAAACAAGATCGTTGCGGTCGATCGACAGCCCGCGACGCCTACGTTGCTTTGGACGCCGGGCGCGCTCGTGCCGGATCGATTCACGCTGCCGCTGCCGCGCGACCTTGCGCCAGGCGAATATTCGATCCAAGTTCTGATGTACCAAGCCGATCAGGGCGTGGGCGCGTTGCTGCTCGACGAGCAAGACGCGCCGCGCGACGTAACGACGCTTGGTGCGTTCACCGTCCAGCCGTAAATACGCTGTCTTTGTTGATTTCTGGTTTCTCTGCTATAATGGCGCTGATGTCGTTTTCTAGTCCGCAGTCGCAATCTCCTGCGATGGTGAACTCTGCAACCCGCGCGGCGTCCGTGTCCCGCGCGGTCTTTTTCACCGCAAGCGCCCTCCTCTATGCCTGCGCCATTCTCGCCGCCGCGCTAACGCTCAACGCGTATTTTTCGCAGACTTGGGATATCGCGACGTTCATCCATGCCGCGCATCGGTTCATTGACGGCGGCAATCCGTTCGACCTGTACGCGCAGTCGCGGGCGGCGCAGACGTGGCCCTACGCCTACCCGCCGTTGCATGCGTTCGTCGTCGCGATGGCTCTGCTCGTGGGGAACGTGATCCACGTCTTGCCCGATTACGTCTGGGCGCGCGTGCCGTCGATGCTGGCAGACATCGGCGTGGGACTCGCTCTGTTCGGAATTGTCGAGCGAAAATCAAAGGACGAGACGCTCGCTCGCGCGGCGATGCTACTGTGGCTGTTCAACCCGGTGACGTTCTACGATACCGCCGTACAGGGGCACTTTGAAAGCGAGTGGCTGCTCTTTGTCGTGCTGGCGTACGCGTGGTACGAAAATTCGCGCGGCATCGTCCTGCCGGCGATATCGCTCGCGGTTGCCGTGCTTTTCAAGCAGGTTGCGATTCTGTTTGCGATTCCGTTGTGGGTGATGATGCTAAAGGCGGAAGGCGGAAGGATGAAGGATGAAGAAAATCGGGTTTCCGTTCATCCTTCGGCATGGAAGCGTGTTGTTTTCTCGATTCTGATCTTCGTTGCCGTTGTCGGCGTTGTCTGTCTGCCGTACCTGTTGTACTCGAACGATTTTTTGTATATGAATCTGACGTACGTCGAGAATGTGCCGGTGCAAACGCAATCGTGGATCGTCGCGTTGCTCGGCGTTACGCGCGCGTCGCCTGCCGCGCTCACCAGCGATTTCTTTTTGCTGCGCTATCAAACGATTGTGACGATTCTCGCCGCCGCCGCAATTGCGTTTTTTGGCGCGCGGCGCGGCGCGAGTCTCTACCTAACGGCGACGCTGATCGCCCTGGCGTTTTTCCTGACGTCGAAAAAAGTGATGGGCTATTACTACGTGATGCTCTTTCCGTTCTTGCTGGCGGAAGCGCTGCCCCAGCGCCGGTTTGATCTCGTGCTGATCGCGATAGCGGCGACGACGTGGATTTCGCTTTCGCCGTACTATGCGTCGTGGGGCGATCCAAGTCACTGGTGGATCTACGCGCTACTGGGCACGCTAAACAGCGCGCTGTTCGTGGGGATGTTTGTCGAGATGTCGAAGGGCGAAGGACGGACGACGGATGAGAAAACTTTCGTCTTTCGTCCTCCATCTTCCGTCGTGCTTTTTGTCTCACTTGGCTTGTTTGCGGGCGCGGCGTTCGCGGCGTTCTTGCAGCCGCTCGCGCAGAATGCTGCCAGTCCCCTACGCGCGCCGATCGTCGCGATGGGGATGGAAACGAATGCGCTGCTCGCGTTCGGCGCGCTCATCGCGCTGACCGTCGCCGCGCTAGCCGTCCTCGCGCGCGCGACGCGCGACGGAAGCGCGCTGCCGCGCACCGCATGGGGTATCGTCCTGATTTTCACGCCGCTCTTTTTTGCGGTATACTATCTCACGAAGGAATCGACCGCGATCTTTGAAATCGCGCTCAAGGCATTAGGAGTCTGATTGACATCCTCTGTCTCCTAAAGGAGACAGATTCCTAAGCGTACTAGGTGGTTCGCGCTTCAACGCGACTTGCCCTTACGAACCGTGATTCGCTTGGGTCTTATGGTTGCTCGGCGCGCAGTCACGGCTTGTCCAGCCGCCAAAATGTTCTTACTCGCGTTTTCATCACGGTCGTGAATTGCCCCACATTCTGGGCAAACCCACGAACGCACTGACAAAGACAGTTCCTTAACAATGTGACCGCAATCGTTACAACGTTTGCTTGACGGGTAGAACCTGTCTACCAACCTTTGCTCTTTCCCATACCACTGGCATTTGTAGCCAACCATTGTAGAGAACTCACCCAGCGCAGCATCTGAAAGAGAACGAGCAAGGTGATGGTTGCGAACCATACCACGAACGTGCAAGTCTTCCATGCAGATAATGTCGAAACGTCGTACTAGGTCAGTGGTGACTTTGTGTAGGTGATCTTGGCGAGTGTTCGCAATCCTTTCATGCAAGCGCGCGATCTTTACACGTTGAAACTCGTAGCGATGGCTACCCTTCTTCTTACGACTGAGATTGCGTTGCTCGTGTGCAAGTTTGGTCTGGTAGCGATTCAGGTGCTTTGGGTTTGGAATGGTCTCGCCATTTGAGAGAGTAGCCAATCGCAATACGCCCAAGTCAATCCCGATAGATTGGCCAGTCTTGGGGAACGGGTCTTTCGATTCATCGAGTACGAGCGTCACAAAGTATTTGCCAGAGGGTGACTTGGTTATCGTCACAGTAGTAGGGTAACTTGTGAATGCTCGACACCAACGAATGTCAAGGCGTCCCAATTGGGCAACGCAGAGATTCTTATTCATCGCATTCCACGTAAACGCGGAGCGTGTGTATTCAGCCGACTGCTTATCATGCTTGCGTTTGAAGGATGGATAGGCAGAACGTTTTTCAAAGAAATTCTTGAACGCCGTTTGCAGATGACGCAGAGATTGTTGAGTGGGAACACTAGAAACGTCATTCAACCAAGCATAGTCAGGTTGCTTCTTGAGAACAGTCAGGGCAGCGGACGAACCATTGTAGTTCATGCGCTTGCCCACTTGATAGGCATCTGTTCGCTGGCGAAGTGCCCAGTTGTAGACAAAGCGAGACGCACCAAAGACGTTGGTGAGAATGCGTGATTGTTCTGGCGTCGGGTAAAAACGATAGCGGTAGCGGACCTTCACATTGACAAGCATAACATACCCTCACAAGATTGTCAATATCTTGTAAGTAAAAGGAGGATGGGCATTCCTCTGTCGCTTGAAGGTGACAGTCTCCTGCCCAATTTATTATGACCATCCGTTGCAGCGTCGGCATCACCGCGTATAACGAAGAAGCGAACATTGGCAAGTTGATCGCGGCGATGCTTGCCCAACAACTGAGCAAAGTCGAAATTACGGAAATCATCGTCGTCGCGAGCGGTTGCACTGACCGCACGGTGCCGATCGTTCGGGAATTCGCGACGCGGGATTCGCGTATCCGGCTGATCGAACAGGCGAACCGCGAGGGCAAGACTTCGGCGATCAACCAGTTCTTGCAGAACGCGAAGGAAGATATCTGCGTTCTGGAAAGCGGCGATACGCTGCCGCGCGCGGACAGTATCGAGAATCTCGTCAAGTTGTTTGAAGACCCCAAGGTGGGCATGACTGGCGCGCAGAAGATTCCGGTGAACGTGCCCGAGCACGTGGTGGGTTACATGTCACACCTGCGACTGCAGATGGAGCACCAACTCTGTCTGGAGATTCCGCGCCTCGGCGAGTTGATCGCGTTTCGCAAAGTATTCACGCAATTGCCGCCTGATGTCGCGATGGACGAGGCGTTTGTGGAGGCGTTGGTCATTCGTCGCGGGCTGGAAGTTCACTACGCGCCCGACGCGGTCGTCTACAATATGGGACCTGAGACGCTGGGGGAATTCATCATGCAGCGGCGGCGCAACTATGCCGGACATTTGCACCTCACGCGCAAATATGGTTACAAGGTGTCCAGTCTGGACAATATGCGCGTGGCGCGCATCGCGTTCGACGAACTGGCGAAAGCCATTCGCTTGATCGTCACGCTGGTGTGGCTCGCGTTGGTTGAAGGGATCGCACGTGTGCTGGGGATGTACGACTATTACGTGCGCGGCAGAAAGCATGTCGTCTGGGATATGGCGTGGACAACCAAACACGTGGAGAACGGCGCGGCAACGCCAGCCAATTCTACTCCCACCGCCCCAGGCGAGACGAAATAGTGGCTAGCGTTCCGCATGCGTGGTTGTAGACCATCGGCTCCTAATGAAAACGCTTCTCCTGAACCTTCTCAAACTCGGCGTGACCATCGCGATCATCGCCTTTCTGCTCTCGCGCGTCGATCTCGCCGTGATGGCACAGCACCTCGCGCACGCGAATGCCGCCTTGCTCTTCGCCGCGCTCGCGCTCTATTTCTTCGCGATCTTTCTCGGCGCGCTCAAATGGGGGTTCCTTGTCGCCGCACAGAATCTAGGCGGCTCGCTCGGCGATCTGCTGACGTACTCGCTAGTCGGCTTGTTCTTCGGCAACCTGCTGCCCAGCAACGTCGGCGGCGACGTGGTACGGGCGTATGGCATGGCGCGCGCGAGCGCACGCGCCGAAGCCGCCGCGGTGTCGGTCCTCGTCGATCGGCTGATGGGGCTGGTTGCGTTTCTGGGCGCGGCGGTAGTGATGGCGGCGTTGGCGGCGGCGACGCTCACGCGCGGCGCGGAACTGGAGCAAATCGAGATCGCGACGGTGGTCGCGGAGGCGCTGTTTCTCTGCGCGACCGCGCTGCTGTTCAGCCGCCGCGTCTCCCGGCGCGTCAAGTGGATTTTCGAGGTGCCGCCGTTCCGGCGCGCCCAGCCGATCGCCGAGCGGGTGTACCACGCGCTCCAGGTGTATCGGCATAGTTACCGCGCGCTCGCGCTCAACCTCGCCTTGTCCGGGTTTATCGTCGTCGTGACCACGTTCGTGTGGTACACCGTCGCGCTGGCGCTGGGAATTCGCGTGTCGATCTTTAATTTCTTTCTGTTCAACCCGCTCATCGCGTTCGTCCTCCTGATCCCGATTTCGTTTAACGGTTTGGGACCGAAAGAAGCCGCCGCCGTTTTCTTTTTCGGCTTGATCGGCGTGCCGAGCGAATTGGCGTTATCGATGTCGCTGATTTTTCATCTGATCGTCGTCTTGACGAGTCTGCCCGGCGGCGTGTTGTGGTGGCGTGAACGCGCGCTCGCGCCGTCCGCCGCGCGCGTGCCTCAAATCGACGAAGAAAGCGCGCCGGCGCGATAGGACAAAAGGTTTGTTGACTTACGCTTGGAGTCAGGGTATAATGCCTTCAGTTTCATCCAGGTTGGCGACATGGCGCTAAAAGGCAATCTACGCGACGTTGGATTAAATCAACTCCTCAACCTCATCTACCTGGCGCATAAAACCGGCGCGTTGACGGTTCAGAACGATTCCGGGAGCGCCGGCAAAGCCCGGCTCTACTTCAAAGAGGGCCGCTTGATTCACGCCGCGCTCGACGGGCAGGAAGCGCGCTTGACCGATGTGCTGGTCAAAGTTGGCAAGCTGACGCCGGATCAAGCCCGCGCGGTCCGCTCGCGCGCCAAAGTCGATACCGACAAAGAACTGGGTTTGTTGATGATTCAGAGCGGTATGCTGAATCAGAACGACATCATCCAGGGCGTCAAGAATTATCTCCTCGAAACCGTGTACCAGCTGTTCACCTGGCGCGGCGGTCAATTCCGCTTTGAAGCGAACGAGCTGCCGCCAGAGGAACGCATCACGGTCGCGGTCAGTCTCGATCATCTCATCATCGAAGGCAGCCGGCGCGTGCAAGAGTGGGAACACCTGCGCGACGAACTGCCTGACCTCGACGTGCCGTTGCGATTTTCCGATCGACCCGATACGAACCTTCGCAATATCAACCTCAGCGTCGAGCAGTGGAAGGTTGTTTCCTTCATCAACGCGCGTAACACTATCCGCCAGATCGCCAATTTTCTCAAGGTCGATGAATTTCAGATTCGCCGAATCGTCTATGGTCTGCAAACCGCCGGTCTGGTCGACGTGATGCCGACGGCTGCGCCAGCGGCGCGCCCGGTTGCGCCGGTGGTACCTGCCGAGCCAGTGGGGCGCGGCGTGTTGCTGCGCGTCATCGATCGGCTGCGGCGAATCTAGCGCGGATACCAGCCGACTCCCGAAATTCTGGATAAAGCATGCAAACTGTCAAGATGGTAGTGACCGGACCGTTCAACTCCGGCAAGACATCCTTCATCGGCAGCGTCAGCGAGATCCCGGTAGTGCGCACTGAGCGCAAGATCACCGATAACACGCGGTCGGTGAAGGAGCAGACGACCGTCGCGATGGATTTCGGACGGATTACCATCGACAACGACTTGGCGTTGTACCTGTTCGGAACGCCGGGGCAAAAGCGTTTCGACTTTATGTGGGAAATCCTGTCGGAAGGGATGCTGGGCTTTGTCGTGTTAGTGGACAGCGCGCGGCCCGAGACGTTCCGCGAAGCGCGGCGCATTCTGGATACGTTCCGCGGCTACAGCCCGACGCCCTTCGTCATCGCGGCAAACAAGCAGGACGACGAAGACGCGTGGCCTGCGGAAGACCTGAAGATTGCGCTGGGGTTGGATGCGGAGGTGAAGGTGCTGCCGTGCATCGCGACCAAGAAGGAGAGCGTCAAGGAAATCCTGCTTGAGTTGCTCTACGTTATTTTGGAGAGCGCGCCGGAAGACAAAGCGCCCGCTCGAAAAAAATAGCAAGGGAGAATTGGAATGCCGGACGACCGCATGATGCCGAACGACGCGCTGCGCATTCTCTTCCTGGCGATTGAAGAAGTGATGGGCCCGGATGGAATGAAAGCCGCGCTGCGCGGCGGAAAGCTCGATCGCTACATTGACAACTACCCGCCGAAGAACCTGAACCTGGAAGTCAAGTTCAGCGAATACGGCGCCGTCGAGCAAGCCGTCGAAGATTTCTAC
>DAIDTM010000133.1 GCA_027457205.1 Anaerolineae bacterium
GCGCGACATGGACCGGGAGACGACCGCCGCCATCTTGGTTTTCCCGCGCGAGCATTCCGCGGCGATCAACTCACTGTTGGGTCGCGAAAGCATTACCCAGGTTCGCCTGCCGGACGAATTGACCAATGTGCCGTTCAGAGAGGCGCTGGCGACCATCGAGAACCGGCTGGCGACGATTCCACAGGAACTGGAGAAGATTCATCGTGACCTGGATACGCTCGCCGATGAGTGGCGTACGCGACTTGCGGTCTGGAGTGCAGTATTGCACGATCAATTGCAGGAACTGGAGGTGCGCGAGCGATTCGGCGCGACGCAGTACACGTTCGTCGTCGTCGGCTGGATGCCGCACCAGCGCCTGCCCGCGCTGCGCGACGCGCTCGCGCGCGAGGTCGGCGACGAAATCGTGTTCGAGGAACTGCCGTTGAATCCGCGCGAGCGCGAACACGCGCCGGTCGTCCTATCGAACCCGCGTCCGGCGAAACCGTTTGAATTTTTGGTGCGCTTGATGGCGCTGCCGCGTTATGGAACCATTGATCCTACGCCGATTATGGCGATCTTCCTGCCGATTTTCTTCGGCATGATCCTGGGCGACGTGGCGTACGGTTTGATCGTGCTTCTCGGCGCGTTGTATCTCCTGCGAAAAGCCAAACCGGGTGGATTCCGGAGTCTGCTGATAGTGATGATTTACTGCGCAGTCTGGGCGATTGCGTTTGGATTTTTGTACGGTGAATTCTTCGGCGAGCTTGGCGAGGAATTCGGCATGCATCCGTACTTTAATCGCGGGCAAGCAGTCATTCCGCTGTTCGCGTTCTCGATTGCGCTGGGCATTGTGCAGATCGGCTTGGGTTTCGCGCTCGGCATTTATCAGGCGATCAAGCTGCGCCAACGCCACGAATTGCTCGACCGCGTCGCCAAGGTACTCGCGCTCATCGCTATCTTCGCGATGGTCGCGACGGCGGCGGGGCTTTTGCCGAAAGAACTGATGACGCCTAGTCTCGCGCTGCTGATTGTCGGTACGGTCTTGCTGATGTACACCATCGGCTGGATCGGACTACTGCTCGCGCCCATCGAAATCCTGGGAACCCTCGGCAACATTCTATCGTACCTGCGCCTAGCGGCGATTGGCTTGTCGTCGGTGTACCTCGCAATGGTCGCGAACAAGATCGCCGGAATCTTTGGCAACATTATCATCGGTATCATCGTCGCGGCGCTGTTCCACGCGCTCAACATCGCGCTGGGCATTCTCAGCCCGACGATTCAGTCGCTCCGCTTGCACTATGTCGAATTCTTCAGCAAATTCTACGAGGGTGGAGGCGCGGATTTCGCGCCGTTCAAGCGCGCTGGAATTTCTTGATCGATGGGCGCGCAAGCGTAACGGAGGAGAGATGGAAGCCGGTTTATTAGCGATTGGTGCGGGGCTTGCAGTTGGCTTGGCTGCCATCGGCACCGGGTTGGCGCAGGGGCGCATCGGTTCAGCGGGCGCGGGCGCGATTGCCGAAAAACCCGAGTTGACGGGAACCATGATTGTGCTCCTCGCGATTCCCGAAACGATGAGCATCCTGGGTTTTGCGGTTGCCGCGATCATTTTGCTGGTGAAGTAAGATGCCGCTAGAGCACATTTTGCGTGCCCTGCAGGCGCAAGCCGATGCCGAAATCGAACGGATCGACCGCGCGGCTGATGAAGAAGCCGCGCAGTTGATCGCCGAGGCGGAAGTCGCAGCCGACGCGATCCGCGCGCGGCATCGCGCCCGCGTGGAACCCATGCTCTTTTCCGAAGCCGCCGGTTTGCGGAACCAAGCCAGACTGGCAGCGCTGCGCGCCACAGCGAACGCGCGCGAGGATTTGATCAATGACGCGTTCGCCCAAGCCGCGGAATGTCTCTCGCACATCCGTGCATCGAAGCAATACCCAGCCATCTTTCGTGCGCTCGCGCGCGAAGCGGTCGAGGCATTGGGTGACGACTCTTCGGCTGACTCGGAGAGTTTGACCGCGCGCGTCGACCCGCGCGACGTCGAGATCGCGCGCGCCGCTTTTACTGAAATGGGCGCATCCGCGGAAATCGAAACACGGTCGATCCCACTGGGTGGCTTGGAAGTGACGACGCGCGACGAACGGATCGTGATCGTCAACACACTCGCCGCGCGGGTTGAACGCGCGCGCGGCGTCTTGCGAGGTCCCGTCGCGCGCATTCTCACCGAGCCACCGCCATCGGAAAAAGAATGGACAACGAGTACGACTATGCCAACGCTCGCTTGAGGGCGATGAAGAGTCGTTTGCTCACGCGCGGTGATTACGCGGCGCTGTTGGACGAGCCAACCATCGTCGAGGTGATCGCGCGGCTGACTCACACGGATTACCAGGCGGAGATCGAAGCCGCGCTCATCAAAACGACGGGCTGGGCGTGTTTGTCCGAAGGGTTGCGGCGTCATTTCTCGCTCATGCTGAACCGGGTCACGGGTTTCTTCAGCGACACGCCGCTGCATCTGTGGGAGATGCTGATCGCGCGTTGGCAAGTGTTCAACTTGAAGACAATTCTGCGCGGGCAGGCGCATCACATCGCCGCCAGCGAAATCCTCGACGCCGTGATCCCGGCGGGTGAGCTGAAAGAATCTGATTACACCCGGCTGGTACAGCAGACTTCAGTGCGCGCCACGGTAGACTTACTCGCCACCTGGAACCACCCATGCGCGCGCCCGCTCACGGAGGCGATGCCACGTTACGCCGAACGCGGCGATCTTGCAGAACTTGAATTGGCGCTCGACCGCGCGCGATATGCCGACGCGTTCAGACAACTCAAGGAGTTGGAAGACGAAAGCGCGGCGATGGTGCACGCGACTCTGCGCGCCGAAATCGATGCCGTGAATATTCTTACGGTGCTTCGCCTGAGCGAGTGGGGTGGCGGCGCGCGATTGATGCAGCGGTACGGCAGCGCCGCGCCGGCGCGTCTTCTCATCCGGGGTGGCAGCGCCGCGTCGCAAAAGTTGGATGCATACAAAGAGGTCCCAGCGGTGGAGCAACTCGTGCGGGAGCTAGGTGACACCAGTTTTGGCGATGCGTTGTCGCGCGGCATGGCGCGCTACGGAGAAAGCAAACGGCTTACCGCGTTCGAAGACGAACTCGACGCGAAACTAACGCGGCAGAACGTGGCGCTTTTCCATCGCAACCCCCTTTCGATTGGCATTGCGATCGCGTATCAGAGTGCGCTTGTCAACGAGGCGCGCAACCTGCGCGTGATTGGACGTGGCAAAGACGCGGGTTGGACGCGCGAAGAGATCGAAAAGGAACTGCGACTGTGGCAAAACTGACGGTTATTACCAACCCGTCGCTCGCACCTGGCTTTCGGCTCGCCGGCGTCGACGTGATCGCCGCGGAAGATCGCGCGAGCGCGCACCGCGCGCTCGTGCGCCTGATTGACGAGGGCGAAGCCGGCATCATTGCAGTGGATGCGCCGTTCCTGGGCGAATTGGACTATGCAACCACGCGGCGCATCGAAGAAATGGTCAAGCCCGTTGTCGTTTCGCTGCCCGCGGGCGGGGACGTTTTGCCCGAGCAACGCCGCAGTCGCCAAATCGCTGAGTTGATTCGGCGCACGATTGGAATTCGGATGACGTTTCGGGAACAAGACCGGTGATGACCGACGGTAGACGGGGGCAAACGTCGTCGGTCTTCCGTCTCCCGTCCTCCGTCGGGCAGAGAGCAGCTATGCAGGGAAAGACTATTCGCGTCGCGGGACCGGTCGTGGTAGCTGAAGGTCTTACCGGCGCGCAGATGTACGAAGTGATGCGCGTCGGCGCGATGGGACTCATCGGCGAGGTCATTCGCCTTGAAGGTGATCGCGCAACCATTCAGGTCTACGAAGACACCTCTGGCTTGCGCGTGGGCGACACCGTCGAAGCGACCGGCGCGCCACTGCAAATCGAACTGGGTCCGGGTTTGCTCGGCAGCATCTTCGATGGCGTGCAACGACCGCTGCCCCTCTTGCGCCAACAAGCCGGCGATTTCATCGCGCGCGGGATCACCATGCCGGCAATCGATCGATCGAAGAAATGGGAATTCATGCCGACGGTCCGCGCCGGCGATCTCGTCGGACCCGGCGACATTTTGGGCACGGTCGCCGAGACATCGCGCTTACCGCATCGCATCCTCGTTCCGCCGACCATCCAGGGGATCGTGGAGGAGATTCGCGCGGGCGAGTTCACGGTGGACGAAACCATCGGAATGATTCGCGCGACGGGTAATCCCGACGCGACGACTCCAATTCAACTCACGCAGAAGTGGGCGATGCGGCACGGTCGCCCGTACGCGCGCAAGCTCGATCCCGACACGCCGCTGCTCACCGGACAGCGCGTGATCGATTCGTTCTTTCCGGTGACGAAAGGCGGCACCGCGATCATTCCAGGCGGATTCGGATCGGGCAAGACGGTCGCGGAGCAAACGCTGGCAAAGTGGGCGGATGCGGACATTGTGATCTACGTCGGCTGCGGCGAGCGCGGCAACGAGATGACCGAGGTGCTCACGGAGTTCCCGGAGCTCGAGGACCCGAAGAGCGGGGCGCCCATCATGGACCGCACCG
>DAIDTM010000134.1 GCA_027457205.1 Anaerolineae bacterium
AACGAACGCGGTCGAAGAGGGCGTGCAATTCGAGTTTCTCGTCGCGCCGGTCAAATTCATCGGCGCCGAGAGCGGGCACGTCAAAGAAATGGAATGCATCCGCATGAAGCTGGGCGAGCCGGACGCGTCGGGTCGCCGCCGCCCCGTGCCCATTGATGGTTCGAATTTTACGGTGCCGGCAGACGTGGTGATCTGCGCGCTCGGCTACGGCGCGGATCCGCTGATCGACAAGACGACGAGCGGGTTGAAAGCCGACAAGTGGCATCAGATCGTCGCCGATAAAGAGACCGGCGCGACCTCGATTCCCGGCATTTATGCTGGCGGCGATAACGTGACCGGTCCCGACTTGGTGGTGACCGCGATGGCAGCCGGTCGCCGCGCGGCGAACGCGATGGACGAGTATTTGCGCGGTCTGGACGGCGCGTAAAGTCGAGCCATTCAGGCGGGATGGTTCTTCGCAAAATCCTCTAGCGATGAGACACGAGGGGTACAGCAGACCCTCGTGTTTTTCGTGCGGCGCGCGGTTGTGATATACTTGGCTTGATATTACCGCCGTCGAATGCGATGATTTTGTTGGCGGAATCCAAAAGGCAGTAACATTCACACAACAGGTGTCCTATGAATTTCGGCGTTCCTAAAGAAGTGCGCGACCTTGAGAACCGCGTCGGGCTGACGCCCGCGGGCGTGCACACGCTCGTCGGTTTTGGACATACCGTCTACGTCGAGCGTGGCGCAGGCGATGGCGCGGGCTTCACCGACGAAAACTATCGCGCGGTTGGCGCGGTAATCGTCTATTCTGCCGACGAAGCGTACGGTCGCGCCGACGTGGTCGCGAAAGTGACGCGGCTGACCGAGAAAGAGTATCGGCTGCTCCGCGACGGGCAAGCCATCTTGTCGTTTACGCACATGGCAGTCGCTTCGCGCGATCTCGTCGAAGCGTTGCAAGCCCATTCGATCACCGCGATCGCGTACGCGATGATTCAGGCAGACGATGGTTCGCTGCCGGTGTTGCTGACCGCGAGCCAAGTCGCCGGTCGCCTTGCGCCGATCATCGCCGGCGAATTTCTCGCGAGTACCCGCGGCGGTCGCGGCATCTTGTTGAGCGGCGTGCCGGGTGTGCCGCCGGCGGCAATTGTCGTCCTAGGTGCGGGTTCCCTCGGCGTGAGCGCGGCGCGCGCGTTCCTCCGGCTGGGCGCGCAGGTCACGATGCTGGATCGCGATCCGCTGCGCTTGCAACGCGTCGAAGAAATGTTTGACGGGCGCGTGACAACGCTTTTCTCGACGGATTACAACCTGGAACGCGTGCTGGAATTCGCCGACGTTTTGGTCGGCGCGGTATTGATGCCCGGTCAGCGCGCACCGGTACTCGTCACACGTGAGATGGTCAAGCGAATGCGCCCGCGTTCCCTCATCATCGACTTTTCCATCGATCAAGGCGGCTGCGTGGAAACCAGCCGTCCCACGACGCACCGCAATCCGACGTACGTCGAAGAGGGTGTGATCCATTTCTGCGTGCCCACCATTCTCTCGCTGGTCGCGCGGACGGCGAGTCATGCGCTCCTCAACGCGTCGTTGCCGTACCTGTACGAGATTGGTTTGCGCGGCGTGGATGAAGCGATCAAGCAGAATCCGTCGTTGGCGCGCGGGGTGAATGTCTGGCATGGCAAGATCGTGAACGCGCAAATCGCCGAGGCGCTGGGCGCGCCGGTGGAACGGATACAATAACAATGTACCGCGACAAAGTGGTCTCCGCGCAGGACGCGGCCCAAATCATCAAATCGAATCAGCGGGTTTATCTTGGCGGCGGCGCGGGTGTGCCGCAACGGCTGCTCGATGCGCTCGTCGCGCGCGCGCCGGAACTGCGCGACGTGGAAATCGTTCACGTCCTGGCATTCGGCAATGCGCCGCACCTCGCGCCCGAACTCAAGGACAGCTTTCGCCACCGCGCGTTGTTCATCGGCGAGAACGCGCGTGCGGCGGTTCAATCGGGGCGCGCGGATTTTGTCCCGATCTTCCTCTCCGAAATTCCGCGCTTGTTTCGCGACGGCTCGCTGCCGCTCGACGTCGCGCTCATCCAGGTCTCGCCGCCGGATGAGCATGGCTTTTGCTCGTTCGGATGCGAGGTGGGCTGCACCAAGCCCGCCGCGCAGGCGGCGAAGATCGTTATCGCCGAGGTGAATCGGCGAATGCCGCGCGTGCTGGGAGATTCGTTCATCCATTTGAGCAAATTGAATTACGTGGTCGAGGTGGACTATGTGCTGCCGGAAGCGCCGCAAGCCGGCTCGACCGAGGCGCATCGCCAAATTGGCAAATGGATCGCCGAGATGATTCCAGACGGCGCGACGCTGCAACTCGGCATTGGCTCGATTCCAGACGCGGTGCTGGCACAGG
>DAIDTM010000135.1 GCA_027457205.1 Anaerolineae bacterium
GCCGCATCCAACCTTCGAACGCGTCGACGACGATTTGCATTGCGAGATTCCGGTCGATCTCTACCCCGCGCTGCTGGGCGGCGAGACGCCCGTACCGACGCTCAAAGGACAAGTCGTTTTGAAGATTCCGCCGGAGACGCAAGCCGGCAAAGTATTTCGGCTGGCGTGACAAGGGATGCCTAAATTGAACGAATCCAATTCCTTTGGCGATCTGTACGCCAAAGTGCGCGTGGTCCTGCCGGAACATTTGACGCCTGCCGAGCGCGAGTTGTTTGAGAAGCTGGCGAAAATGCGCCAGCGTCGATAAGAGGAGTCAATCAAGTCAAGATGGAATCTCACAGCGAAGATGAACCAATCTTTGTCATTAGCGTCGCGGCGCGGCTCGTCGAGATGCATCCGCAGACCCTGCGCTATTACGAACGCGCTGGCTTGCTCAAGCCCACGCGCTCGTCGGGCAAGATTCGCTTGTACTCCCAGCGCGAGATCGAGCGGCTGCGTAAGATCGCCCGGCTGACGAACGAACTGGGAGTCAATCTTGCCGGCGTAGAAATCATTATCGATTTGACGGAACGGCTCGAGGCGATGCAAGAACAAATGAATAAGCGCGAAGCCGAACTGGCGGCGGAGATCGAACAACTCAAGCGCGAATTGGAAACGTTCAAACCATAGCCACAACAAATCAACCGAAGGAGAAACGCAAATGTCACCCAACAATTCCGATTCCACCCCGCACGACGCCAATCTGGAACTGACTGTCCGAGACGCGCTTGATCGCTACACGACGCTGCGAATCTGGAAGTACAGCATCCAGGTAAAGGCAAATGCCGGAACCATTGTGATTTCCGGCGCTGTCCGCAGCCAAGCCGACAAGGAAATCGCGGAGAAGGCGGCGCAGAGCGTCAAGGGCGTATCGGCAGTCCAGAATCAGCTCGTCGTCGACGGCGATCTGGAGCTAGCGATCGCGCAGGCGCTGAGCGCCGACCCGCGCACGAACGCCGGCTTTCCCGGCATTTTGGTCGGCGTCGTTTTCGGCATGGCGTATCTAAAAGGTACGGCGCCCTCGGAGGAGCTCAAGAAAGTCGCCGGCGAAATCGCTGGCAAGATCGCCGGCGTCGTGCACGTCTCGAATGAATTGATTGTGCCGGCAAAAACCGCGGTAGCGGCATGAGCCAGGACCTGGCTGTCCTGCCGACCAGCCAGGTCTTGAAACGAGCGCCATGTTTCCCATTTCCGATAAAAGCCCAACACGGCGTTTTCCGTTGATGAACCTGACGCTGATTGCGATCAACGTCATCGTGTTCCTGTTCGAATTGAGCATGTCGCCGCGCCAACTGGATCGGTTTTTTACGATATGGGGCGTTGTGCCGAACAATATCTTTTTCGCGTTCGCGCATCCGCTGCAAACGCCGTGGACGATCTGGGCGACGCTCATCACGTCGCAGTTCATTCACGCCGGCTGGGCGCACATCATCGGCAATATGCTGTTCCTGTGGGTCTTTGGCGACAACGTCGAAGATGTGCTCGGCAGTTTTGTCTATCTCGTCTTTTACCTCGCCAGCGGCGTCGCGGCGGGATTGGCGGAGGTGTTCGTGCTGGGTCCCGGCAATATTCCGTCGATTGGCGCGAGCGGCGCGATTGCGGGCGTGCTGGGCGCGTACTTTTTGCTCTATCCGTTCGCGCGCGTCAGCATCCTGTTTCCGATCATCCTGTTCTTCTGGACAATCGACCTACCGGCAGTACTCGTGATCGGCTGGTGGTTCGTTCAACAATTGTTTTACGGCATCGGCGCGCTTTCGGCGACGGCGGCAAGCGGCATCGCCTTCTGGGCGCACATCGGCGGATTCATTTCGGGAGCGGTGATGATCCTGCCGTTTTTGGGACGACGGCGGCGCCGCGTCACGTTCAACTATGACCGCTACGATCCGTCGAACGATTATATTTTTCCGGGGAATTGAGACGAATGGCTGAATCCACCGATTTGCAGCAACAACGCATCGACGCCACGATTGAAGGAATCAAGCGCGATTACAGTAGCCGCGTTGTCGATCTGTTCCAAGACCTCAACACGTCGCGGCTCAGTGGCAACGGCAAGATCACCGCCGCGCCGGTCGTCGATGGCGCAAGTCTACGCTGGACGCTGGAATGGACCGAGGAGCGCAAGATTTCGTTTGAGTTGAGTCTCGTCGTCAACGTGGAGGACGACGGGCGCGAGGCGCGCATCGGGCGCGTGTGGGTGCATCGCCACGCGTCGACGCCGCTGGATTACGATGGGCACACGCCGACGACACGAATGCGCCGGCTCACCGGTTTATCGCTGCGAGAGATTCGCGAGGCGATTGACGCGGAGTGGACGTGATTGTAGCAGTTGAAACTGCGGCACTTCAGAGCAAAGCCGACCTGTGTCGGCTCGCTTCGCGTTAGTCGGCGAAGGCCGGCTTTGATTCTATTGCAGTGATTTGAATCGCGAAGTATAATCGACATATCTTGATCCATAGGTGTTGACCGACAGAGCATGGCTGACCAACGAAAGTCAACTGGCACCGACAGAATAGTGCTGACACGAAGGTGTGTGGCAACCGCCAGTTGTGGCGAATCAAGTGTCGGTTACTTTTTCAGAAATGGATAGGGCCAGCG
>DAIDTM010000136.1 GCA_027457205.1 Anaerolineae bacterium
GCCGACCACCGCGCACACATCGCCGGCGAGTTTCTTGATCCGCAACGCGCGCAGCACCACATCGGGCGCGATGCCGGCGAGCGGAATGACGCTGCCGACGTTGAAAAAGTCTGGCGCGACGAGCATATACGTGTGCAGCACGTGACTGTCCAGTATCTCGCCGAAGAAAATCAACTTGCGCAGCCACTCGGTTTGCTCCGATAACGACACACCGAGCGCGTTCTCCGACGCGCGGAGCGACGCCGTCGCGTGTCCGACCGCGCAGATGCCGCAGATGCGCGAGGTAATGTGGCTCGCTTCGGTGTACGGTCTGCCGCGCAGCATCGCCTCAAAGAATCGCGGCGTCTCGACGATCTCCAGCCGACATTCTTCCAGCGCGCCGTTCTTGGTGTTCACGACAATGTTGCCGTGTCCTTCGACGCGCGTGACGTGGTGAACGTCAATCGCTATATTTTGTGACATAGTCTTCTCCCGACGATTACTTGACGATTTGACTAGCGTCGTACGCGCCAAACATCGTCATCTGCATCGCCATATCCTGCGGCGTCAGTCCGTGCTCCGCCAGAACGTTCAGCATCGATTCGCGATTGGGGTTAGAGATCAACCCGCGGCAGCCCTCGCAGCCCACGCCGAAACTCGGACAGATCGCGCCGCAGCCCGCGCGCGTGATCGGTCCCAGGCAATAACTGCCCTTGTCGAAGAGGCAGACGTTTTCCTTCATCTTACAATCCATACACATCGGATAGTCCGGGATCGGCGGTTTCTTGCCGCGCAGGAGCGCTTTCACGACCGCGATAAATTCTTCGCGGTCGATGGGGCAGCCGGGGATGAACGCATCGACCTTGACGACTGCGCTGACCGGTCGCGTGGCGTACGTCGCGTACCACTCGGCTTGGTCGCCGTACACGTACCGGCGCACGTCATCGAGCGGCGCGAGGTTCTTGATCGCGTTGACGCCGCCCAGATGCGCGCACGCGCCGAGCGCGACCAGTACCGCGGCTTGCTCGCGAATCTTTTTTAGCCGCGCCTCGTCGGACTCACGCGTGATCGATCCTTCGACAAACGCCACCGCGTAATCCTCGCCGCGTTCGCTGATCGCCTCGCGGAACTGGACGATCTCGACCACGTCGAGCAGATCGAGGTGAGTCTGGAGCGAGTCCACCACCGTCAACTGACAGCCCTCGCAGCAGGTAAAATCGAAAAAGGCAGCTTTGGGTTTCATCAGACCGCCTCCTCCACGCCTTTGAGCTGGGCGTAGGTGAACGAGGGTCCATTCACGCAGCAGTACAAGTTGTTGATCTGGCAGTGACCGCACTTGCCAACGCCGCACTTCATCCGCCGCTCCAGCGACAGCCAAATCTCGTCTTCCGGAATTCCCTTGCTCAACAGTTCCATCAAAACGAATTTGTACATAATCGGCGGACCGATGGTGATCGCGACCGTGTGATGCGGATCGACAGCGATCTTGGGGAAGAGCGTCGTGATGACGCCGACATTGCCTTGCCATTCCGTGTCGCCGCGATCGACCGTGACGTGAAACTCGATGTCGTCGCGCTGCCGCCACGCTTCCAGCTCGTCTTTGAACAGCAGCTCGTCCGGCGTTTTCGCGCCGTAGAGAATGATGACGCGGTGGAATGCGCCGCGCTCGTCCAATGCCTGATTGATGACGCTGCGCGCCGGCGCAAGCCCCAAGCCGCCCGCAGCGAACAGAATGTCCTTGCCTTTGAACTGCTCGATGGGAAAGCCCGCGCCGAACGGACCGCGCACGCCAATGGTCGCGCCTTCGTTCAACGCGTGCAGCGCGCCGGTGACATCGCCGACCTTGCGCACGCACAATTCGAATTTGCCGTTGCTGCGGCTGGGCGAAGACGAGATCGAAATGGGCGCTTCGCCGATGCCGAACAAACTCACCTGCACGAATTGACCCGGACGATGACCGAGCGATACGCCGTGCGGCAGTTCGATCGTCAATACTTTTTCCATCGCCGTCAGCGGTTCCGCTTTGGCGATGCGCGCAGGCGTAGGAACGTAGATTGAATCGTTGACTGGGATTGCCATAGTTTCCTCCCCTCAAGCGGCTTTCGCTTTGTGGAGTGTGTTGAAAACTTGGACGGGAGTGATGTGCGCCAGACACGAGCGCGCGCAGCGCCCGCAGCCCACGCAGCCGAGTTCGCCGAACAGTTCCGGCAGGTACTTGCCCTTGCGAAAAAAGCGATGCCGCTGCCGCTGTCCAAGCGTCTTGCGGAAATTCTCGCCGGTGGCGACGCGCGCGAATTCTTCCAACTGGCAGCAGTCCAACCTCCGATCGCGTTCGCCGCGCGCGCCGTTCAAGTCCACCTCGTCCACCACGTTGAAGCAGTAGCACGTCGGGCAGACGACGGTACATTGACCGCAGCCCAGACACCGGTCGCCCAACTCGTCCCACAGTTTGCTCTTGTAACTCATCGCCATCAGCGCCGGCAGTTCGCTGGAATCGAATTCCAGGCGGTACGGAAAACGATGCCATTTTTCCGAAAGCGTGTTGTTCAGCCGACCGATGTCGTCGCGCGTGGCATCGCGCGTCCGCGCGTGCTGCGCGAGGAGCCGCTCGCCGTTCTCGGTCCCCACGTCCACCG
>DAIDTM010000137.1 GCA_027457205.1 Anaerolineae bacterium
TCGCGTCGCTGGGCTTGCCGGTCGGCAAAATGTCCGGGCGCGGCTTGGGTTTCTCCGGCGGCACGCTCGACAAGCTGGAATCGATCCCCGGCTTTCGCGTTGACCTCAATACGGAAGAATTTCTCGCGCAGTTGAAAACGCACGGCATCGTCGTCAGCGGACAGACACACGACCTCGCGCCGGCGGACGGCAAGCTGTACGCGCTTCGCGATGTGACCGCGACCGTCAGCTCGCTGCCGCTCATCGCGAGTTCGATCATGAGCAAGAAGATTGCCGCGGGCGCGCAGATCATCGTGCTGGATGTGAAGGTGGGGCGCGGCGCGTTTATGAAGACGGAAACGGACGCCGTCGCGCTCGCGGAATTGATGGTCCAGATCGGACACGGCGTGGGTCGCCAGGTCGCCGCCGTGATCAGCGACATGAACCAGCCGCTCGGCAACGCGGTCGGCAACGCGCTCGAAGTGATCGAAGCGATCAAGACGCTGAAAGGACACGGCCCCGCCGATTTCGTCGAGCATTGTCTCGCGGTTGCCGCGCAATTGCTGCTGCTTGCCGATGCCGCGAACGACGAAAACGACGCACGCGCGAAACTGCAAACCGCGCTGGCGGACGGACGCGCGCTGAACAAGTTCGGCGATTGGATCCAGGCGCAAGGCGGCGCGCGCCGCGTCGTAGACGATGACTCCATTCTGCCGCGCGCGTCGATCATCCGTGACGTGCTCGCGCCGCGCGAGGGGTTTATCGCCGGCATCAACGCGGAGCAAGTCGGCTTGACCAGCGTGGACTTGGGCGGCGGGCGCGAGAAAAAGAACACGCCGATCGATCACGCCGTTGGCATCGTGTTCAAGCGCAAGGTGGGCGCGCGCGTCGCACACGGCGAGCCGCTGCTGACGCTGCACGCTAACGACCAATTGAAATTCGACGCGGCGCAAGCGCGGTTGCTCGCGGCGTACGAGTTCAGCGACGCCGAGCCAACGCCGTCGCCGCTGATTCACCGGATCATCAAATGACACGACGAAATGCGCCCGGCATCCAGCCGGGCGCATTAATTTTCCGTATCAACGAGATGGAACTTGGTGTGCGGCGAAAACGTCTTGAAAGTACCAAGGGAAGGAGATTCTATGAAACACGCGATGTTTCTCTCGATAACCACTGCCGTCTTTGCGCTTGGCATCGTCGGATGCGCCGTGAACCTAACCTCCGCGCCGGTCGCGTCGACTGCTGCAAGCG
Organism: Anaerolineae bacterium; assembly: GCA_027457205.1. Taxonomy (GTDB): domain Bacteria; phylum Chloroflexota; class Anaerolineae; order UBA4142; family UBA4142; genus DAIDTM01. The sequence goes on from DAIDTM010000137.1 coordinate 1,231, forward strand.
CGGCTGCACAGCCCACGCTTGTCGTTTCGACCAATCCGCCGCCAGCCACAGCGACTTCGATTCCAGCAGCATTGCCGACGCCTACCGAGCCAAGCAACCCGACACAGACGGCATCGACCCCGGCGGATTCCGGGCGCACGACGGTCCAGACGATCACCATGAATGACAACGGACGAACGATCACGCTTCAAGTTGGCGAGCAGTTCCTGCTCAATCTGGGCGATAACCTAGATTGGCAGTGGCAGATCGACGATCCCGCGATTGTGAGCCGCGTTCCCAATGTGCTGACGATCCGCGGATCGCAGGGTTTGTTTGAGGCGCGCCAGCCGGGACAAACGACGCTGACCGCGCGCGGAGACCCGCCTTGCCGCAAGGCGCAGCCGGCGTGTATGACGCCATCGTTCCTGTTCCGCGCGCAAATTGTCGTCCGCGCTAATGTCGCGGCAACTCCCACCACGCCAAGCAGCGCGCCGAACACCGTGACGTACGCCGACAACGGTCAGACGATCACGCTGCACGTTGGCGACCGCTTTCTCCTCAAGCTGGGCGATCAATTCACCTGGAACGTTTCCGTGAGCGACCCAGCGATTGTCAGCCGCGTCGTCAACATCGCCGTCGTGCAGGGCGCGCAAGGCGTCTACCAAGCGAACAAAGCCGGCGATACGATGCTGTCGGCTGTGGGCTTGGCGGTTTGCCCGCCGCTCAAGGTGTGCCCGGATGTCGCCATCGGTTTCAAGCTGCATATCATCGTGCAGTGACGCGACAGCAAGAAAAGAATCGCCCCGAGTCAGATCGGGGCGATTTTCTATCCGCGTTCCGCAGCCGCTTTGATTCGTTCCATCAGCGCCTGCATCTCGCGCGGCGTGTTGCGCGCGAGCACTCCCGCCGCAAATCCTCCAACAATCGGCAGGCGCACATCCACACGATATTCTCGATCCAGCCGCGTACCGCCGTTCTCGGTGGTCAGCGTCATCCGCACGCGCGTCGCGATCGCAAACGGCAAGCCGCTCGACCACTCGGACGTCATCGCGCGCGCGTCGTCCCACTCGGTCACGCGTCCATTCAGCGTCATCGCCAGAGGACCGATCTGGCGCGCCACGCGCAGTGTCGTTCCCACACCCTGCCTCTGCGCCGACGTGACTTCTTCGCGCGTATCGGCGGATTGCAGATCGAATTGCTCCGCGTTCGCCAGCACGCGCCACACGCGCGCCGGCGGCGCGTTGATGTGAACCGAATGATGGAATATGGGCATGGCGACGATTATAGCACAAACGAAAAATCTCCGGTGTCATTGCGAGGAGCCGCATCGTGAGCGGAGCGAAGCGGAGTCGAACGAGCGGCGACGAAGCAATCTCCATGCCTTATGAATAAGATTGCTTCGCTTCGCTCGCAATGACACCGAAGCAGTATCCCACGATTTACTTCTTCCTCAATCCAACCGCCAGCCCGACCGCGCTGCCGATTAATCCCACGCCCAGCATCCCGCCGCCAACCAGCAATCGAAGGTCTAGCGCGCTGGAACGCGGTGGAATGGCGTCTTGTGGGTCAACGGGAATCAGATGCTGTCCCGGCGTCGGCGTTGCCGTTGGCGCGGCGTTCGCGTCCGACGCGCCGCTGCCGTTGTC
>DAIDTM010000138.1 GCA_027457205.1 Anaerolineae bacterium
GCATTCTAGTCTCCTGGTCTCGTGGTCTCGTGGGCGAGTCGTCACCAAGTCGGGTAGTCGGGTGACTCTGCGACTACGCGACCAGGTGACTATTTTGACTACTTACCCCTCTTCTTTTTCAGATCGGCGAGTTTCTGTTCCACCGCGTCGTCATCGCCCAATTTCTTGAACTGTTCGTCAACCGAGGTGGATTGCACTTCGTCCGCCGCGGCAACGCGCGCTTCCTGCTCCTGAATGCGGCGTTCCATGTGGGACAGGTCCGACGAGTAATCGACGGACGACAGCTTGGCGGACGCGCTGGCGATTTGTTGCTGCGCCGCGGCGCGCTTGGAGCGCGTGATCAGCAGTTCCTTGTTGCGCTGCGCGTCCTCGTACTTGGATTGCAGCGCGACAAGATCGCTTTTGAGTTTCTGCACCGCCTGGTGCTGCGCGTCAAGCTGTTTCTGGTAAATGTCTGCCTGCGCGGCGTAATCGCTTTGCCGATGCAGCGCCTCGCGCGCGAGATCGTCCGCGTTCTTGGACACGGCGAGTTCGGCTTTCTTGCCCCACGCGTCCGCGTTCTGCTTTGCCGTATCCAGATCGGCTTGGATCATCTTCTCCTGCGCGATCTGTTCGGCGACTTGGGACTGCCCCTGTCGGATCGCGTCTTCCATGTCGTTCAAGATTTGGTTCAGCATTTTTTCTGGATCCTCGGCGTGATTCAACAGGTCGTTGATGTTCGCGCGCAAGATTTGGCTGGTTCGATCAAGAATACCCACAGTGTTCCTCCTCTGCGTAAAACAAGTTGCAAACTTGTCCTACAATCATTTTCGATACGTCGTGATTTCGCTCGCGTCGATGGTCTGTCCAAGCATCGCGCGTTGCTCCGCGCCAAAATCTTCGAGCCAGAGTCGTTGGTTGGCGTCCGCCGCGTATCGCGCGTACGCAACCGAGCCGCGTTTGACGCCGCCGGCGCCTTCGACCATCACGCTCGCGCTGCCCGCATCGCCGCGCGTAAACGATTGGCTGCCTTGCAGCAACGATTCAGGCATCGGCGATGGTACACTGATTTCAATTTCTTGGCAAGTGACGATCTCGCCGCCCGGTCCCACGCGCAGCCAGCGCGTGTTGCCGCCGTCGCGGAGCAGGAACGCCCAGAACGAACCGGCGGGAATCGTGTAGGTGATCTTGCCGGCGACGATATAGTCCGCGCCGCCCAGCGACACCGCGTCGTTGACCTTCAGACTTGCCAGATTCACAATGTATTGCGGCGGCGATTTTTTCGCTTCCAGCGCGTCGAGCGGCGAGGCGGACGGCTTGGAAGGTACGTTCAGCGGCGACGGTTTTTTGCCGAGCGAGACAAACTGATCGCGCTGGTCGTACTGCGCGTTGAGCGCATCGAGCGCCTCGGCGCACGCGTCGATTGCATCGTCAATGCCGGTTTTCGTTTTCAGCGCGGCGGCGATCGCGTCGAGTTTTGCCTTGAGGACGTTCACGCCGTCCGCCAGCGATGCGTCGAACTGGGTCAGTTGATCGAGATCGCTCTCTAGAATCTGCGCGGCGTCGAACCAACCGGCATAGCCGCCGGTCGCGGTACGGAATCGCTCGATCAGCCGCAGCAGTTTCTGGTCGAGATTTTCGAGTGCGACGATATTGCCGAGTGGCGCTTGACGTTCTAGACGCGCGAGGCGCGCGCGTTGTTCGTCGTACTTTGCCGCCAATTGCCGGCGGACGAGTTCATTCGCGTCGCGGCGGCGCTCCTTTTGCTGATAGCCGATGTAATCGGGAATCTGCTGCGCGATTTCAATGATGCGCTGTTGGATGATGTCCATAAGTTACGATCACCTCCTCACTTCAAGCCCGCAACGATCTTTTCAATCTTTGTTCGTATCTGCTTAACTCGCTGCACGGTGATGAATCACCGCGCTACCCAGTTGCGCCCGATGACCAAGGTCACCTCGGTGAATCGGGCTAGGCGGATTGATCCGCCGTTACTCTGCAGCCCGCCGATTGATCGGCGGGCGAACACGCCATCCCACGCCACCTGAGGAGGCACCTTTGTTCTTAGAACCTGTCTGAAAACTCACGCCAAGCCGCCAAGAAATTTATCTAAACCCTTTGCGTCTTTGCGAGAGATCCAGAACTTTTCAGACCGGCTCTTACGTTTGCGGCAAGAACAACTCCACGCCGCAGTACGGACACTTGACCAGACCCTTGCCGACCGCTTCGCGTTGTCCGCCGCAGTTGGGGCACTTGGTCGTTTGAACTTGCGCCAGGTCTTTCGAGTAAAACGTTCCTTCTTGCCAATTGATGTAGCCGCTGAATAATCCCTGGTTCACCAATTCGAAAATGGCGTCCTTGACTTGCTGCTGCGTCATCTTCATTTCGATAGCGGCGCTGCCGAGCGAGACCTTGCCGGCGGATTGGATCATCCCCAGCAAGCGCTCTTTCTTTTGAACGTCCGCCATCTCCGTTGCTTCCTGTCCGCCTTTGACGAAAAGGAACACGCCAACGCCGCCGAGCAGGAGCAGCGGCACGACGCCGAACAACGCGATACCGAGCACCGCGCCGGCGCGGCTGACGCCCGGACCGCTGCCTGCCGCCAACGCGCCAACGCCAAGAAAGAGCGAGACGATGCCGCAAATGGCTACACCCGCGATGATCAGGATGACTCCAACGATGCGCCCCCTGGTGTTCTCCGTTTTGTTATTTGATCATTTGTAACTTGTCATTGCTTTCTATCCAAACC
>DAIDTM010000139.1 GCA_027457205.1 Anaerolineae bacterium
TCATTATACAATTCGGGCGGTCTGATTCAGGTTGCCTATTAGTCAAAATCCGGTCAAAATGTAGGGGCGATTCGTGAATCGCCCCTACGCGTTATTTTTTCAATCCCGCCGTTCGCATCGCCGAATCGCAGGTGTTGCGCATCAGCATCGCGATCGTCATCGGACCGACGCCGCCTGGTGACGGCGTGATCGCGCCGGCGACTTCTTTGGCGTTCTCGAAATCGACATCGCCGACCTGGCGGTAGCCGCTCTTCTTCGTCGCGTCCGGAATCGCGTTCGTGCCCACGTCGATCACCGTCGCGCCGGGCTTGATCCAATCGGCTTTGACGAATTGCGCCTTGCCGATGGCGGCGACGATAATGTCCGCCTGCCGCACAACGTCGGGCAGGTTTTGGGTTTTGGAATGGCAGATCGTCACGGTCGCGTTGCGATGGACGAGCAAGAACGCCGCCGGTAAGCCCACGATGTTCGAGCGTCCGAGCACGACCGCGCGCGCGCCTTCGATCTTGGTCCCAACAGAATCGATCAAGACGATGCAGCCCGCCGGCGTGCAGGGCACGAATAGCGGCTCGCGGTTCTTCATCGCCAGGCGACCGACGTTGATCGGGTGAAAGCCATCGACATCTTTTTCGATGGGAATCGCGCCGAGTACCGTTTCCTGATCGAGGTGTGCGGGCAGCGGCAGTTGCACGAGGATGCCGTGAATCTTGGGATCGGCGGCGTATCCGCGCACGATTTTCAAAAGCTCATCCTGGGAAATATCTGCCGGCAGGTGTGAGCCAACCGAATACATCCCCAGTTCTTGCGTCATTCTCTGTTTCATTCCCACGTACGTTTTGGACGCGGGATTCTCGCCAACGAGGATGGTCGCGAGACCGGGCGTTACTCCGTACTTGCTCTTGAGCATTGCCGCATCGGCGCGCACACTCTCCTGCACCGACGCGGCGACGGCTTTGCCGTCAATGATTCTTGCGGTCATGGTTCTCCTTTGGGAGACGGCAGACGACAGACAACAGAAAAAACTGTCTGTCATCTGTCATCTGATGTCTGTTGTCTTACTGGTTCAGTAGATACTCGTACGCGCTCAGCGCGGCTTTTGCGCCTTCGCCAATCGCGATCAGCACTTGCTCGATAAATACATCGGTCACGTCGCCGGCGGCAAACACGCCCGCGCGCGGCGTGGCGCACCGATTGTCGACTTTGATGCGCGCGTTCGCATCGGTGATTCCAAGATCGGCGGCGAGTTTCGAGGCAGGTGCAAGCCCCAGCTCGACGAACAATCCGTCGACTCGAATCTCCTTCTTGCCGCCCTTTCCTTCGACGACGATGCCTTCGACGAATTCATCGCCGCGAATTTCTTTGAGTTCCGATTTTTCGTACAACGTCACTTTGGGATTGGCGCGCAATTTCTTGCCCAGCGGCGAATCGATCTCGCCCGCGTCCGGCAGAACGAGATGCACGTGCTGGGCGATCCATGCCAGCTCTGTCGCCGCGCTCAGCGCGCGTTGGCTGCTGCCGACCAGCGCCACTTGGCGTTCAATGAACAACTGCGCGTGGCTCAGCGCCGAGTACGATAATCCCTTGCCAACGAGTTTCTTTTCGCCCGGCACGTCCAACCGCTTGGGCAGCGCGCCCGTAGCGATCACGACCGCGCGCGCCTCGTGCCGCTTGCCGCCCTGCGTCAGCACCGCATAGTGCTTGTCTTCCGCTACTACCTTCGTCACGCGGTCGGTCTGGTGCGCAAAGTTCAGGTATTCTAACTGGCGTTTGAATTTCTCGACGATCTCGCCGCCGCGAATGACCTCGTGCCCTTCATAGCCCTTCACCTCAAGTCCGTATGCCGTCTTGCCACCGAGGTCTTCGCTGATCAGTAG
>DAIDTM010000140.1 GCA_027457205.1 Anaerolineae bacterium
TCCGCGCCCAGCGTGGAACGCAATATGACCTCGACGATGTTGATCCATGAAGGTCAGCGTTTTCTGCTGGACTGCGCGGAAGGCACGCAGCGACAAATTTTGCAGAGCGGCTTGGGATTCAAAGACCTGCGGCGAATTTTCCTGACGCACGGACATCTGGACCACATCCTGGGACTCGGCGGCATCGCGTCGACGTTCGGGCGCTGGGAAGCGATTTCGCGCATCGAAATCTACGGCGGACGCTGGGCGCTCGACCGTGTGCGCGATCTGATGAAGGTCGTCTTGCGCGGCAAAGAAGTGGACATCGACATTGCCTTTATCGAGGTCAAGCCGGGAGTGTTGATCGATGAAAAAAATCTGACGATTTCCGCGTTCTCGGTGTTGCATCGCGGCAGCGGCTGTTTCGGTTACGTGTTCGAGGAAAAGACGCGGCGACCGTTTCTGGTCGAAACGGCGGAAGCGCTGGGCGAGCCGGCGGGACCGGAGCGCCGCCGCCTCGTCGCCGGCCAATCGATCACGCTGGCGAACGGGCGCGTAGTGCAACCGGACCAAGTGCTGGGCGCACCGGTGTCGGGCACCAAGTTCGTCTACGTCGGCGACATCGCGCGGATCGACGAAGTGATCGAACCGGCGCGCGGCGCCGATGGCTTGGTGATGGAGGCGACGTACATCGCGGAGGATGTCGAGATCGCGCGCAAGTTTGGGCACATCACGGCAGCAGAATCGGCGACGTGCGCGCGTGAGGCGGGCGTCAAGCAGCTGTACCTGACGCACATTTCGCGGCGGTACGCCGGCGCGGTGGTTGCCGCGGAGGCGACGGCGATATTTCCGAACACGCTGGTGGCGAACGATCTGGATCGCGCGGTGGTCAGAAGAGTAACGAGTGGCGGATGTTAGTGCATGTGTGGGCGAAGAGTGCTTACCGCGCTTCTCGCCCCTTTTTTATGGTCGTCCCATCAAGACGAGTGACGCCCACTGAAAGGGTGAAGATCCTTGCTGAATCATTTCGATCTGTGCGTGGCGTAGCGCTTCGGCAATATTTTCCCCATTTACCAGACGTCGATAAAACCGTCCGATCAATTCAACGATCGCACGATCTTCAATTCTCCATAGAGACGCGAGAAGCGCCCGCGCACCCGCATAGAAAAAAGCGCGTGCAAGACCGACGAGTTCATCTCCGCGTCCACCCTGCCCCAGCGCGGTCTCGCACGCCGAGAGCGTCACCAATCGCGCATTCAATCGCAGTTCCAGGATGTCAAGTACCGTTAGTCCTTCATCGCGCAAGAGTACGCGCGAGCGATGGGGCGCGGCGTGGTCGAGGATAGCATGTGTAGCAACGTGGATCAGTCCATAGTCTTGCAGCACGCCGGCTCGATCGAGCGTCAATAATTCTTGGCGCGTGGCGCGATCATTCCACAAGACCTGAGCTTGCTCGCCAAACACTGCCAGAAACTGCTCAATCTCAGTGCCCGCATAAGGAAGCGCTCGCATCTGGTTCCCAAATTCGGACTGCCCAACTGCCAATGACTTGAGGGAACCAACTTGTTCTCCCGCGAAGAGAAATTGCAGCGCCTGCAAACTCGGCGTGTAGACCAGCGTGTGATGCTGAATCAAATAATCGTTGCCGTTCTTCAACGCGTGGAACGGCAGCGCGTGCAATCCTCCATGCGGAGCGATCAGCAGAGTTTCAGCGTCGAGCCGCTCCGGCACGAGTACGTGATACAAGTGATTCAAATAACTCGTGCCCGGAGAAGGGACGGGGTCTCCCCGTAACGTGCCGTTGTAGATAACCTCACGCAAGTCATGTTCCTGCGATACACATTTGTCGAGGATCGCACGGTCGTAGCCCGAAAGTTTTTTCGACGAGACGGAAACGCGAGTAGGTTGGACGACGATGCAAATGAGGTCATCGCCAGATAAATAGTAATCGAGCGCCGCCCAGTCCGTGCCGAGCCGCGCGGTGGTTAATTCGCGGAATTGCTCGAGCGCGAAGGGGGCAGGCGACGAAACGCCGGCTAAACCGTTCGAATAGAGTCGCAAACGTGTCACGACTGACTCGTACTGCTGGCTCAATGCACCGAGTTCTTGCAGTTCTGCTTTCGAGCTTTGCGCTTGCGCGTCACCGCGCAGAGTATCTTCCTGATCCTTGGGCGGCGTTACCGTGGCGCGCGTTCTCAACGCATCGAGTTGGTAGCGTAATCCCTTTTCACGCGCCATCAACTGAACAACGGTCGGGTCGTCCTGATTTATGGCGATGTTCCATTGGCGGTTTTGCAATAACGATAGCAATACCCGCGCTTTGCCGGCTTCAACAATATCCAAGGCAGCTTCGGGTGTGTCAAGCTCCATCGCGATCTTCAAGGCATTATCAAAGACAGACTGGCGCGATGAAAAGTAATCATTGCTCAACTGCTCCGTGACCAGACTCGAGCGCGATTGTGCGATGGTGCGTACAGCGTTGAGATAATGCTCGAGCGCGGCTACGGATTCACCGGCTGTCTTCGCACAATTTCCCAGCCCAGCATCGACGCGCCATGCCTGATCTGGGAAACCCGACGATAAAACTGCCTGGGCGTTGAGAAACGCTTGCCGTGCTGTTTCGTTTTCGTGCCATTCAAGACGTAATTCTCCTTCGGCGAGGTCGCTCAAAGCGGCATCGACGATTTGATGATGTTTGAGGAACGTCGCGCGGCTCTCTGCAAGGAGCGATAGAGCGTGGGCACGATTACCTTTCTCACTCGCGATGCGCGCGAGGAGGCGAGCGCATACGGCTACCATGGATTCTAGTTTATTCTCGGCGTAGATCTTCCGCGCTCGCCGTAGATGGATGTCCGCGTCGTTTGACTGGTACAGCGCAAAGTAGACATCGGCGAGATTGAACTCACATTCAGCCAGCGCGATCGGAAGGTTTTTTTGTACAAATATCTCTCGCGCACGACGCAAATGCTCGATGGCATCATCATATTGTCCCAGTTGGCGACAAGCCATGGCAAGCCGAACTAGGGCACTGCCGATGAGATTTGCCAGTCCTTTATCGCTGTAAATCTGTAGGGCGCGCTGGTGAAAATCCATGGCTTTGGCGTACAGCCCGCGCTTCCCATAGGTGAGACCCATGTTGTTAAAAATTCGCCCTACCCGGACCTCCCGACCTTCCTGCAATGCCAAATCGGCGGCTTCTTGGTAATAGGTCAGCGCCTCATCATAGCGATTGAGTACATCGCAGGCGAGCCCGAGATTGATATCGCATGCGGACACTTCGACGGACACATCGTGAGAGAGAAAATAGTCGCGCGCGCGATGAGACGCCACAAGGGATTCCTCAAAGCGGTCCTGACGCCAATAGACAACTCCCATTTGCGCGTCAGACCAAGCCGCGAAAAACTCCGTGCCCAAGAAATCAAAACTGCCGCGGGCTTGCAAAAGGTATTTTTCCGCATCCGAATAGTGACCCTTCTCGATCCGATCTACGCCGGAGAGAAAATCACAAAGCGTGGCATCGAAAATGCATCGAGCTGATTCGAAGGTTTGCCTCGCATGTTGCAAAAGAGTGAGCGCCTCTGTCCGCTCGCTGCGCAAATAGTTGTGCGCCAGCTCGCGCGAGCAGCGCGCGGCGTCCAAGGGAATACCCGCGGTCTCGAATACAGCACGTGATCTTTCAAAAAGTTTTTCGGCTTCAGGATAGTTTCCCTGGCCACGCAGGACGCGCGCCTCAATCCAATCGCAGCGCGCGTTCACCAAGTCAGACGCGTCCATTTGCCGTGCGCGTTCAGCATCCGCGAGTGCATCTTTGAGATGTCCCAGGAAAGTTTGTGCCCATGCGGTCTCAAAATAACAACGCGCAATCTGTGGTTTTTCACCGCGTATTTCAAATTCAGCCGCCGCGGATCGCGACGTTGCTAGCGCCTCGCGAAATTCACCGAAGCGATTCAAGACTGCAGCAAGTGTCAGTGCGGTTTCAGCGCGCGCGTGATCGTCTGCGGTCGTGCTCGCCAATCCGTACGCGCGGCGCGCTAACTGAAGCGCCTCGCGCGGAGATTGGTCAAGGTGCGCGAGGGCGTCGCGCTCAAGTTGGTCGATCTCCATGCGTTTCCTCGATGGCATCTTGAGATTCTCCCGCCGCAAACTCGATACGTAAATCCTTTCGTGCCACGAAATCCGAGACAGGAATTCTATCAAACATGCATTGATCGCCACGAATGAAATCGGAATAGCGATGTCCATTGACATTCCGTCGAAATTCGCAAATAGCCACATAACCTGCCAGATGTTTTTGGGTACTCCTTTGAAAGGACGCAGAAAATTTCGGACCTCCGTCCAGGCGATGATCGGACATTCCGTGCCGCATAGTTTACCACCATTTCACACTTTCCGGAATTGAACGAAACCTTGCAATTGCCCAGAAGTGGCATTGTCAGGAATGTTACCGAGCGCGCTGCTTGCGATGACGTGTCCACTCAATACCGTGATCGATGCACTGTACGTTGGATTCAGACCGACAACGACGTAACCGCGGCTGGCGAGGTCTTCCGCGAGGGTGGTATAATTGGGAATCAACCGTCCCAGCCCTGGTTCGAAGATCAGCACCGGGAATGGCGCTCCACGGAGAGCGTACGATGCCGACCGGGAGTGCCACCAAGAGTTTCTATGCGCGACGCGTCGGTCCACGTAGTGATCATCCGACCGACGGGATAGGGTCCGGCTGGCGCGGGAAGCGTCAGGTTCTGGCTGCGCTCGACGACCAGACACTTCTGCAATCCTTCCGCAGCCCATTCACAATTGATTCACAATCGGATGCGATAATCTCGTTCAGAGTAAACCTCGTGCCTCCGGAAGGAACCAACGGATGCTCGTCACCCTGTGCGGTCGGGCGTTGCAAAGTCGCTCCAAAGATCCCATCCTTCGGGACGCGTGGGCGGAGCGCGCGGCCCAGACTTGCCGAAACCCGATCCGGCTCTGAAGCTCGACTTGTCCAAGTATGAAGGCGTGTACGAGCGGCTCGGCGCCCGTTACGAAGTAGAAGCCGAAGGCGGAAAGCTCTACCTGACATTCGTCCTGAATCCTATGCATGCACGGGTTCTCGATAAACCAGAACGCATCAAATACGAGTTGCTTCCGATAGACGAGACCCACTTCTTGATGCCTTCGGAGGATTCGCTCGAGGACACACAAACCGTCGCGATCTACGACTTTAAGAACGGAGCCGCGCAATACGTTCACACCAATGCGCGTGGTATTCCAAGAGCCGGCAATTGAGGATGCGGTGTTGTGAAAATTTGGTTTTTCTCAGCGTAGCCTTCGAGCAGAGAGGCGTAAGGTATCCAGCAGTCTTTGGAGACAGTGGTAAAACAAGACCTCGCCGTGCACAAACGGCGTCAGTTTATTTCGAGTTTACATGAACGTGGTATTGTCGCGATGAATAGAGGGAGAAAAATAATAAAATGATGAATCACTCAGACCACCGCCGGTCAGCGCCGCAACGCGCCGCCGACGAGAACAATCCCCGCGTTTCGATCACCGCGGTCAATTGGCGCCGGCTGTTCGGATATTTAAAGCCCTATTGGAAACGGATGGCGTTGGCGGTTCTGGCGCTCTGCGTCTCCAGCGGCTTTGGCTTGACGTTTCCACTCGTCATCGTCCGCCTGCTCGACTCGGTGACACAAGCCAAAAGCGATGCGCCGCTCAATATGCTCGCGGCAATGCTGATCGGAGTCTTTTTATTCCAGGCGGCTTTCGGTTTTCTGCAGTCCTATTTGCTCGCCTATGTCGGTGAGCGCATCGTTTACGATTTGCGTACCTCACTCTATGCCCGGCTGCAAAAACTATCGCTCGATTTCTACGCCTTCCGGCGCGTCGGCGATCTCGTCTCGCGCCTGTCCAGCGATGTAACCCAGATGCGCACGATGCTGACGTCCAACATCACCTCGCTCCTCAGCCAAGTGCTGATGCTGATCGGCTCGATTGCCATTCTGCTCACGCTGAACGCTCGATTTACCTTGTTCATCCTCGCGCTGGTGCCGGTCGTGATCCTGGTTGCCTTTGTGTTTGGAAGCCGGATTCGGAAGGGCAGCACGCAAATTCAAGACCAGTTAGCCGATTCGACCATCGTCGCCGAAGAAGGACTGCAAGGCATCCGCGTGGTCAAGAGCTTTGGGCGCGAAGCATACGAGATACAAC
>DAIDTM010000141.1 GCA_027457205.1 Anaerolineae bacterium
GCGTACGTTTGCGCGGTATCGCTCACCTGCTTGGTCTGCGCCGGCATAAACACCACGGTCAGCGCGCCGAGCGCGGCGAGCGCGAGCGCGTAGACGATGGTGCGGATCAGCCCGAACGCAAGTCCAGCAAGCGCTCCGAGGACGCCGCCGCCGAACGTGGCTGGGAAAGTGGTGGACCAATTCCCGGTGTAGGGAAACACGCGGAAACCGGTGTTGCGCGAGGTGCTCCCGCGTACGACCGCGCCGGGTTTTTGATCGGTGAATCCGCCGGACGTGATCAGATTACCATCGACCACCGCGGTTGGCTGGAGCGTTACGTTCCCGCCGAAGACGGTTACATCGCGTCCGGCTTCGCCTGCCAGATCGAGGTTGCCGCCGAAGACGACCACGTCCAGGTTCACATGAACGTCTTTCTCGATCACTACGTTGCCGCCGAAAGAGACGACATCCCGCAAGACCTGCGCGCCGCTGCTGATTCGCGCGCCGCAGCCGAACAGTATCACGTTATCGACGATCTCGTTCGCGCCTACCGTCATCTCGCCGCCGGTGCAAACCCGGTCGCCGCCGCGCGGACCTTGCGCGAACGCCGGCGTCGCCATCACGCCGACCAGTAACAGCGCAATCAGAACTCCCAACAAGCGTTTCATTTTCGTTGACCTCCCACAGAAAGTGTGAGAGCAAATTTGGAAGGACCAGTCACTACGCGCGCCCAGATTGCCGTCAGAGCGAGAACGATCAGAGCGTATGCCAGCATTTGTACGCTGTTGACCGCGCGCAAAATGGCTGCCGCGGCGATCCACAACGCTTCCGCTAGACCGCCGAGCAGCGGCGAAATCGTCTGCACCGTGACGAGAATCGCGCTCGGACTTGCCAGCAAAGCATTGATCCACGCGGCGACCCAGAGCGCGACCAGCGCAAACGAGGCGATGCCTGCGGCGACGAGCAGCCCCGCGCCGATCATGGCGCGCTGCCGCGCTCGCGCGCGTTCGCGTTCTTCCAGGCGCGCCATCACGCGAGCCGTGAACCCTGCCGATGGTGAAACCATCTGTGCGTGATGGAACCGCGTTTCATTCTGCATGGCATGCCTCCTCACTGCGCGGCGCGCACGCCCGGCGTACCGGGTGTTGCCGCCACGTTCGCGTCCGGCAGCGCCTTCGCCAGCGCCTGCCGCGCGCGGTGCAGCCGCACCTTTACTGCGCTCACCGAATCGCCGGTGGTCTGGGCGATCTCCTCGATAGACTGCTCGTGCCAGTACCGCAGCACGACGACCAGGCGGTTCGCCGGCGACAGGTGTTCCAGCAGTCGCTCGATTTCCTGCTGGCTCTCGCGGCGCAGTAGTTCGTCGTCTGGCTCCGGGCTAGCGCTCACGAGCGTGTCGTCCAGCGCGCGGTCTTCCAACGAGAGCCACAGAAACCGTCGCCGGCGCAGCCGGTCGATGCAATAGTGCGCGTCAATCGATAAAAGCCACGTCGCGAATTTCTGACCGACGTGAAATTTACTCAATTGCGCGTACGCGCGCAGGAAGGTTTCCTGCGCCGCATCTTCCGCGTCGTTGGCGTTGCCCAACATTCGATACGCCAGGTTGTAGACTGGCGTCTGGTACGTCTCGACGAGCTGGGCGAACGCACGCGGGTCGCCGCGCCGGGTGCGCTCCACGAGCAATTGGTCTTCCAACATTTCCTCTCAATGCTATCTACGTGGGAGGAGCAAAAAGGTTACATCACAAAAGTGTCATTGCGAGCCGCCGAAGGCGGCGAAGCAATCTCCACGACAGGCAATGAGATTGCTTCGTCGGCGGAAACCGCCTCCTCGCAATGACACGCCGTCTACGCGCTTTTCAGCGCGCTGACGATTTCCTTGACCGAGGCGCGCTTGCCGTACATCAGCAAGCCGACGCGGAAGATCCGCGCGCCCGCCCAAATCACAACCGGTATCGAAATCAGCAGCACGATGAGACTGGCGATGATGTCAATCGCCGGCACGCCACCGAGCGGCAAGCGGAGCATCATCGTCGTCGGCGCGGTCAATGGAAAGATGCTGAGCGCGCGCGCGATCGGAGCGTTTGGATTTGTGAACAGGATACCGGCAAAGAACCACGGAATCGCCGCAGCGAACGAAAAGATGCCGGCGAGTTGCTGGCTCTCGCGCGGGTTGGTGCCAAGCGCGCCGGCGGTCGCCATGATCGTGCCAAAGAGCAAATAGCCCAGCAAAAAGTACAGCGCGGCAAGCAGGAAATTGCCGGGATTGAGCACCAGCACCGCACCGGCGGCAATCGCGCCCAACCCGCCGCTCAATACGAACGACGACAGCAGCCAGATCGTCACTTGGGTCAGCCCCAGCGCACCCAGCCCGATCACCTTGCCGGCAAGCAGTTCCGGCGGCGACACGGACGACAGGACGATCTCGATCACGCGCGTTTCTTTTTCGTCCGCGATGCTCCGCAAGAGATAGCCCGACGACGAAAAGACCGCGATGAAGAGCATGATCGAGAAAAAGTACGGCGCGACGAACCCCGCGATGATCGCCAAGCCGACGCCGGTCGTTGGCTTGCCGGTGGAGTCGAGCGTGACGAGCGTCGAGTCTGCCGGTTTGCTCGCGCGCGCCAGATACGCCGGATCGACCTTGCCCGCGAGGAGTCCATTCACCAAGAACGCGCGCAGCAGGTTCGGATCGTCGTTCGTGATGTTCGAGAACCCGGCTTGCGTATAGTTCGTGATCTTGCCGGTGGCGAGATAATCGGACGGTATCACCACGAACGAGCCGATCTTGTCGCTGAGGAGCGCGGCTTTGGCAGTCGCTTCGTCCGGAAAGGCTATAAAGCGGCTGGCGAATTGCGCCGGAATCGGCGTGTAAAACCCGGAGTGATCGACGATGCCGGCTTGGCGCGCTTGCGGTGTGAATTGGCTGTTCAACAATTTCGTCGCCTGACCGCCAAACAGCGCGCCAATGACGAGACCAATGACGCCCAGCGCCGGAAACAGCAGCGTTACAAAAATGAAACCGATGCGGCGGACGTTGACAATGTATTCGTGCGACGCGATGATCCATACTTTGGACATACTTGACTCCTCAACGAGATGACGGAAGACGGAGGACAGAGGACGGGAACACCATCGCATCGGTCATCCGTCATTCGTCGTCCGTCCTTCCGTCACCACCTGCACGAAAATCTGCTCCAGCGGCATCGACGCCATCTCGAACTGATCGATCGCCAGTCCGCGCTCCAGCGCCGTCTTCAGAAATTCGCGCGGCGCGGTGCCTTTGGTCAGGTAGATGAGTTGTTTGTGGTCGTGCGTTTCAGTGCGCTCGACCTCGCGCCAGCCGTCGAACGAGAACGGCGGCGTGATCTCAATCGCGTTCGGCGAGAACTGCTTCTTGATGTCGGACAGCGCGCCGTAGAGCACCGCCTTGCCGTGATCGATCAGCAGGATGCGCTCGCACAGCACCTCGACCTGGCTCATCTCGTGCGCGGACAGCGCGATGGTCTTGCCCTGCGCGCGCAAATCGCGAATCAAATCCTTGACGACCTCGACGTTGACGGGATCGAGTCCCTGGAACGGCTCGTCCAGAATCACGAGATCGGGATCGTGGATGATGCTGGCGATGATCTGGACTTTTTGCTGCATCCCGCGCGAGAGTTCCTGCACCTTGTTCCTCGTCCACTCGCTCAGTTCGACGCGCGCGAGCAATTCGGTCGCGCGTTTTCTCGCTGTGGCGCGGGACATGCCTTTCAACTCTCCCAGATACACCAGCGTCTCGTCGACGCGCAAGCCGCGGTACAAACCGCGCTCTTCCGGCAGATAGCCGATGCGCTCGCGCGCGACGCCCGGCGGATTGCCCAGCACGCGCGCCGCGCCGGCATCGGGCTTGATGATGTCCATCAGAATCCGAATCGTCGTGGTCTTGCCCGCGCCGTTCGGACCGAGCAAGCCGAAAATCTCGCCGCGATTCACTTGAAACGTCAAATGATCGACGGCGACGAGCGAGTTGAACGATTTCTGGAGTTGATCGACTTGAACGACTAGATCATCCATTTCAGAATTTCCTTGAACGCTGGAACGTTATAACGCAACGCCCGGCGTTTTGGGCGCGATGACGGCGAGGTATCCTTCCGTCCACAGCGTCGATTCGAACGCGCGGTACAGCCCGTTGATGAATAGCAGGATCAGCAGCATTGGAATGCCGATGACGAGTCCGACTATGATCGCCGGCGCAGCCGCGTGCGTTGCAATGCCGACGACAATCGCGAGGACCGCCGGAATACCGATCAAGATCAAACCGATCACCAGCATGAGCAGTCCGTAGCCGATGCCAATGCCGATGATGAGGATGTACAGCACCGCGACGTTGCCAACGTTCGCGCGCACGATGCGATAGCCCGCGCGGATCGAATCGAACACGCCGCGCTTTTGGATGACGCATTCGCGCACGAATAATTCGTAGAACGGCGTGATGACCAATCCGACGATCCAAAGAAAGACGCCGACGCAGCAAAGCAGCAGGAACGAGCCGACCAGACCGGCGGCGAAGGCGCTAGTGATTTGCCCGGAGGATCGTCCTGCCGCAATCATCGGCACGACGGTCGCAATCGCTGGTAAGCCGGCGATCAGGAAAAGCGCAAGCGAGAGGACGAACAGCGGGATGTTGATCGTCAGCCCAATGCCCAGCAGCTGCCAAAACCGGCTGCCGCCAATGCCGAATCCACGCCCGACCGCCGGCGGTGTTCCATTCGCTTCCAGCTCTTGCACCGAACCGATGAGCGCGCCGCGGCTGAGGAATCGCAAGACAATCGAAAGGACGATCCAGACCAGCGCGAAGCACACGAGCGCGATAATGATGACGCCAATCGATTGATAGACCCACGCCGGCACGGGTGGAAAGTTTCCGCCCGCGCCGCCGGTGCCGCCGCGTCCACTGCTGCCGCCCAAGTTCGAGAAATTGGTAGGGTTAAAGCCGCCGCCTCCGCCGAACAGCGCGAGCAAAACGCCAAAGAGCCACAACGCGCGATACTTGCGAGTGATTTCGAACGAGCGTGCCACGAGTTTACCATAGTCCATGGTTGCCTCCAGTTTTTTATCTCCCCCACCGCGCCTTCTCTGCCGCGCTCACACGCGCGGTCAGATCGAACGAGAGCGCGGAAACGGAAACTCGCCGATCGAGCATGACCGCGCGCACGTCGGAGTCGCGCTCCGGCGTCTGGCGATCCAGATTCACTTCGTAACCCCGCAGCAACTTGCCGCGCTTGCCGTCGACGACGCGCGAGCGGAAATAGTTGATCCGCGAGACGCGCGTCCAACGCCAGGGCGTCTGCGGCGTCGCCCCTTTCGGCACGTTGACATTTACGACGTCCGCGCCGCGCGGCATACCGCGCGCGAGAATCCGCCGCGCAAATTGCTGCGCGAAGAACGCGGCAATCCCAAAGTCAATCGAATCGCTGTGCGATCTATGGTACTGCGGCGGCGTCGCCTGCGAGACTGCGAGCGCGGGCGCGCCCAGCGTCGCGGCTTCGATTGCCGCGCAGACGGTGCCGGAAATCGTCACGCCGCTCGCGACGTTCTCGCCGTAATTGATGCCAGAAACGACGAGCGCGGGCGGGCGCGGCGTGTACAGAATGAGCGCGTTCCGCACCGCAATCGCCGGCGTCGCCGCGACGGCGAACGCGCACAGGCGTTTGCCATCCACTCGATAATCGACTGGGCGCACGTGCCCGCTGCCAACGAACGCGCGACCCATCGACGTTTGTTGATCGTGCGGCGCGACGATCAGCACTTCGCCCAGTTCCATCATCGCGCGCGCAAGCGCCAGCAGTCCCGGCGAGCGGATGCCGTCGTCGTTCGTCAGCACGATCAAGGGAATTTTAGATTTCCGATTTCCGATTTCCGATTTAGGTTTCACGTTTCACGCCCTACGTTATTTGTTTGTGCTCCTGTTGTTCAATTTCCGCATCGCGTCCCATTTGCATCAGCCACTCTTCCGTTCGCCGCATTCCTTCCTCGAAGGAAACGCGCGGCGCGAAGCCCAACAGCTGCCTGGATTTCTCGATGTCGTAGACCACGCGATGCGAGTAGAACTCGACGCTGGAACGCGAGATGCGCGGCGCGCGACCGGTGATGCGCGCCAGCGCGCCGAATCCGGTCGCGGCAGCCAGCACCGCCCAGCGCGGCAGCGCGTTCACGTTCGATATACCGACCATCCGCGCGTACGCGCCGTAAAACTCGCGCCACGTTACGCCGCGCCCTTCCGCGCCGATGAACGCCTGCCCAATCGCCGCGTCGTTCTTCAGCGTAAGCAAAATCAAATCCACCAGATTATCGATGTAGACCGCGTTGCAAATTCCATCGCCCTTGCCGATCAGCACCGGCGCGCCGCGCCGCACGCGGCGGAGCGGCTGCATCGTCCAGGCGTCCGACCGCGGACCGTACGTGCACGCCGGGCGAATGACGACGAGCGGCAGATCATTGTCGCGGGCGAACTCACGCGCCGCGTGCTCGCCTTCCGCTTTGCTGACCGAGTAAAAGTCGCCGGCGAAACTCAGCGGCGAGTCCGCGTTCGCGTCGCGCGGCGGCGGAAACCCGTGGACGTTGATCGTGCTGATGTGAATGAACCGCTGCACGTTTGCCGCGCGCGCGGCGCGCAACAGATTCAGCGTGCCGCCG
>DAIDTM010000142.1 GCA_027457205.1 Anaerolineae bacterium
CTTTTCGCCACTGATCCTTTTGGCGCTGCTGTTCATCGCCACGCTGATCGGCGGCTTGGGCGTCGTGCTCGTCGGTCGAATTATCACGCAAGTCTTTGCCCTCAGTTTGTTCGAGGCGTCGCTGATCGCGCTGGGGTCTGCCTTTGGCGTCGTCTATGTGTCCGTGCAGATTTTGCGCCCGCAGCCCAAGTTCCCGCCGTTCGACTCCGACTGGCTGGAGGATGATTACGACGAGGACGAAGAGGATTTCGAAGACGAAGACGACGAGTTCGATGATCTTCCCAGGTCTGCGTCGACCGCGCAGCTCCCGCGCGCCGAGCCAATGCCCGGTCGGAATGATCCGTGTTGGTGTGGCAGCGGCAAGAAATACAAAAACTGTCACGGCAGATAATCGCGCGCGGCGGATCGCGCGGATCGATCGCTCAAGGAGGAACGATGTCTGTGGCTATGCCGCCGGTCGCCGGCGGAAACTCGAAAGGCAAAGTGGCGGTGTTCATCCACGGCGCGGGCGAATGGCCCGATGGATATTGGAACGACATCATCGACCAAGCGCCGTTCAAAGGACTGACGTTCGGAACAATCGGCGTGCGCTATTCTCAAATCTTTGAGACCGATCAAGTCAGCGCCGCCGGGTCATCCGCGGACGCCAAACAGTTCCAAAGCGATTTCATCAATCTGCTGGCTTGGGAGCGCATCGTCAGCCAAGTTACCGCAGGCGGCATCGGTTCGCTCGGCAATCTTCCTTCGATGCTCCTGCCCGGCGGCATTCCCATGCTTTCGCTCGATCCGCAAAAGATCATCCTCGGCGCGCTCTCACGCGCGCTGTTCGGCATCGATTTCGTCCAACTGACGGATCAAATTTCTGCCACGCCCTTTTTCAACGACAACCCACTGACGATCATGGTAGAGCAAGTTTCCCGCTATCTTTACGACGCGCAGACCGCCAATCTAGTCCGCGCACAGTTGATCGCCGGTCTGGAACAGGCGCAGGCGTACGACGAAATCGTCCTGGTCAGCCACAGTCTTGGCACCGTCGTCGCGTTCGATGTGCTCAACCTGCGGAACGATTTCATTCCCAAGATTTCGCATTGGCTCACGCTCGGCTGTCCGATCCATAAGGTGATGCACTTGCGTCCGGAACCACTGCCCAGCCCGCTGCCGCACGCCCAGATTCCCAACTGGTTCAATATTTATGATACGGCGGACATTGTCGCCAGCCCGCTGGGACCTGCCATCGACTTGCACGGCTGCTTCGTCCACGATATTTTCGTGAAGGTAGCGAATAGTATGCCGGCGGCGCACGATTATTTCCACAATCTGCCGTCGCTGGAAGTCATTGCCGACACGCTGCGATAAAATGATTTCCATCACGCGCAACATCGCGATCGACGAAAACGAAATCCAGGAAGAATTTATCCGCGCGTCCGGACCGGGCGGACAGAACGTCAACAAGGTCGCGACCGCGGCGCAGCTTCGCTTCGACGCGCGTCATTCGCCGTCATTGCCGGAGGAGGTGCGCGCGCGGCTGATCCGTCTCGCCGGTCGGCGCGTGAACGCGGATGGCGTACTCCTGATCGAGGCGAAGCGATTTCGCACGCAGGAGCAGAATCGCGCGGACGCGCGGGCGCGCTTGGTCGCGCTGATTCGCCAGGCGGCGGTCGAGCCAAAAGCGCGCCGCAAGACGCAGCCGACGCGCGCGGCAAAGCAGCGCCGGCTGGAAAGCAAACAGCGCCGCAGCAAGATCAAAGCGATGCGGCGGAATGTGACGAATGGCGAGTGATGAAGCTCGCGTTGACAAACACTGACGAACACTGATTTCTATCTATGGTAATCTGCGTGAGTCAGTGTCCAATCGATTTTCATTCAACCGCTGGTGCGCCAACGGCGAGTGAATAGCTCCAATGAAATTGTTGCACAAAAAGTAGATACTGAACCGCAAACCCTGGCATGACTATGGCGCAGTTCGCCACAGCCGCTTTCCCCCAGGGCAAGTGGAACGCGAAGAAAGAAAATTTCTGAACCTTTGCGCGCTTTGCGATTAAGCTTGTTGGGTTTTGGATTGTCCAAGTTAGGCGTTATCCAAAAGGAAGGTCATCATGCAAACCCGCGCCGCCGTCGTCCGTGAAATCAACCAACTCACCGTCGAAACAGTAGAACTCGACGCGCCTAAGGCGAATGAGCTGCTCGTGCGCGTCCACGCCGCCGGCGTCTGCCATTCGGACTTGCACAACATGCGCGGCGAGCTGCGCCTCACGCCGCCCTTCGTGATGGGACATGAAGGCGCGGGCATCGTCGAAGCGGTAGGCAGCGGCGTCACGCGCTTTCAACCGGGCGACCGCGTCCTCGTCAACTGGCTACCTGCCGATAACACTTGCCCAACTTGCCTGAGCGGTCATCCGAATCTGTGTGAGCGACTCGCCAAAACGACGTTCCTGGGTTTGCTGCCCGATGGCACCACGCGCCTCAAAACCCTCGATGGCGTGCCGCTCAAACACCTGCTCAGCGCGGCGACGATGTCCGAGTACGCCGTGATCGATCAAGCCGGCGCGATCCCATTTCCGGCGGATGTGCCGTTCGAGGTCGCGGCGATCATCGGTTGCGCGGTCGCGACCGGCGTCGGCGCGGTGATCAACACTGCGCAAGCGCGCGCCGGCAGTTGCGCGGCAGTAATCGGCTGCGGCGGCGTGGGCTTGAGCGCGATCTTGGGCTGCCAGCTCGCCGGCTGCTACCCGATCATCGCGGTCGATGTGCTGGACAGCAAACTGGAATTTGCGCGACGGATGGGCGCGACCGAAACTGTCAACGTGAAACAGATCGATGCCGTCAAGACACTGCGCGCGCGCACGCGTCTCGGACCCGACTATGTGTTCGACACGGTTGGCTCGGCGGCGACGATCGCGCAGGCGCTGCAAGCTGCTGCGCCAGCCGGCGCGGCGGTGATCGCCGGGCTGCACGCGGCGCGCAGCGACGTGCCGATTCCTGCCGGCGCGCTCATCTTCCAGAACAAGCGGCTGCTCGGCTCGTTCGCCGGCTCGATGCGACCGCAGATCGATCTGCCACGCTTGGTCGAACTCTACCGCGCCGGACGCTTGCAGCTCGACGCGCTGATCAGCAAACGCTATCCGCTTGCCGAGGTCGCGCAGGCGTTCGCCGATATGGAAGCCGGCGCGGTCGCGCGCGGCGTGATTACTTTCCAGTAGCCAGACCGATACTTGCTGACGACTGATCACGGTCTACTGTTTACTGCCAACGAGGATGGAATGCCCAAAACGCTCTTGTTCGACATGGACGGTACGCTGATCGACGATTCGATGGACATTTTCTTGCCGCTGTACTTTGCCGCGCTGACGAAGAAACTCGCCGGCGTGGTCGCGCCGGACAAATTGATCGCTCAATTGCGCGCCTCCACCGCAGTGATGATGAAGAACAACATACCGCGCGTTAGCGTCATCCATCCGGCCTGCCGGGAAGGATAGCACATTCTCATGATTCGTGGTGTGCCGGTGCACATGACCACTCAGTATACCAGTCACTATTTGAGTAGCTCCTTGGCGTAGAGCAATTCCGCGTTCAGCAGCGTTCCGCCTGCCGCGCCGCGAATCGTGTTGTGCCCCAGCAGCACAAACTTGTAATCGAGCACGCTGCACGCGCGTAAACGACCGACAATCGTCGCCATGCCGCGTTCCGCGTCGCGATCCAAGCGCGGTTGCGGACGATCCGCCTCATCGCGTACGATGATCGGGTGCGCGGGCGCGGTCGGCAGTTGCAATGCTTGCGGCTCCGCGCGGAATTCTGCCAGCGCGCGGCGCACCGTGTCGAGCGATGCTTTTTCGATCAACTCGACCGACGCGGTCTCCAGATGTCCATCGCTCGTCGCGACGCGGTTGCACGCCGCGCTGATCTTAAACTCTGCGTTCGCGGTACTCTCTCCTTGAATCTTCCCCAGGATTTTCAGCGGCTCGCTTTCCAGTTTCTTTTCTTCGCCGCCGATGAACGGAATCACGTTGTCGAGAATGTCGAGCGACGCGACGCCAGGATAACCCGCGCCGCTGAGCGCCTGCATCGTCGTCACGACGACGCGGCGCAAGCCGAATGCGTCCGCGAGCGGCTTGAGCGCGAGCGTCAGGTGGATCGTCGAGCAATTTGGATTGCAGATGATCGCGCCTTTGCGCTTGGCGCGCTGCGCGCGGACGAGTTCGAGATGATCGGCATTCACCTCTGGAATCACCAGCGGCACATCCGCGTCCATCCGGTGGTTCGACGCGTTGCTAGAGACGACCGCGCCGGCGTCCGCAAAGCGCGTTTCGATTTCACCAGCAACGTCGCTCGGCAACGCAGAGAAGACGAGCGGCGCGTCGAATGTCGGCTCGCACGGCTGCACGATCATCGCGCGCGCGTACGCCGGGATGTCGCTACCCAGATGCCACTTGACCGCATCGGCGTAGCGCTTGCCCACCGAGTTGTCACTCGCGGCGAGCGCGCGCACTTCAAACCACGGATGCGCGTCGAGCATTTGCACCAATCGCTGTCCCACCAAGCCGGTTGCGCCGAGAACGGCGACGGATATTTTTTGTTTCATGATTCCTCCTGCAAATTAAACCCTGCGTGAATCGCGCGGACAGCGTCGTCCGCGTCTTGCTCTTCCATCACCAACGACAAATTGTATTCCGACGAACCCTGCGCGATCGAGATCACGTTCAAGCCGCGCGCGCCCAGCGCGCCAAAGACTTGGGCGGCGATGCCGGGGATGCCTTTCATTCCCGCGCCGACAACGGCGACGATGACGATATTCGGCTGCGTCCAAATCCGGTCGATGTTGCGGCGCAGCCGCTCCAATTCAAAATCTTTTTCGAGCGCGGCGCACGCGCGCTCCGCCTGACTCGCCTCGACGACAAAGCAAATCGATTGTTCGGACGATGCCTGAGAAATCATCAGGACGTTGATGCCCTCGCGCGCAACCGCTGCGAAAACCCGCGCGGCGACGCCGGGCACGCCTTGCATGCCGCGCCCTTCGACGTTGACGAGACTCAAGTGGCGGATCGCCGTAATCGCCTTCACCGTCCGACCATTCTTCTGGGGTTCGCGCACGATGCGCGTGCCGGGATGAGTTGGATCGAACGTGTTTAGAATCCGAATCGGGATGTTGTGTTCTGCGACCGGCGAAATGGTTTGCTGATGAATCACCTTCGCGCCAAAGTAGGATAACTCGGCAGCTTCGCCGTACGAAATCTCGTCAATCGACTGCGCGTCCGGCACGACGCGCGGGTCGGCGGTCATCACGCCGTTGACATCCGTCCAAATCCACACCTCGTCGGCGTCGATCGCGCTGCCGAGAATCGTCGCGGAGTAATCGCTGCCGCCGCGTCCCAGCGTCGTCGTCACGCCGCCGCGCGTTGCGCCGATAAAACCGGTGACGACCGGGATCGCGCCGGCGTCG
>DAIDTM010000143.1 GCA_027457205.1 Anaerolineae bacterium
AGAATGCGCTTGAAGATTCCGCCGATTCGGTCGAGCGGTTGCTCGGCTTCGCCCGCGGCGACGCCGTCGGCATTCGGGAGATAGGTGGCGGTCCATTCGTTCAGCGCGCGCATCTGGCGATAAACCTGAAAGCCGTAGAACGGAATCATCTGGACGATTTCGTGCGCGGTGTAGAGGTTGCGATCGTGGATCGAGAGGGCGTTTTCGGTGAGGAGAAAATTGGGGCAGAGCCGGTCGCCAAAGCGGTGCGCGAGCCGGACGAGCGCGACGGCGAGACCGCGCACCAGCCAGAGCCGCCCCGGCGCCGTGACGATGAAATAGTCGATGTCGCCGTCGCGCGCGTTTTCCATCGCCAAGCCGCCGGTCAGCGCGACCATTCGCACAAAGGGCAGGTATGCGAGCCAACGCGCATATCGGCGCGCGCGCGGCATTTGTCGCTGCGCCGCCGTGTGAAGCCGGGCGCGCGCGGCAACCAGCGCTTGGCGCTGGGGCAGGGTGAGAAAGCCGCCGATGCGCGCCACGCTGCCGTCAAGCCGCGCGTGATCGCTGAGCGCGGCGTCAACTTGTGCGCGCGCGGCGGGTACGCCAATCAGAAATCGGCACACCTCTTCCGGCGTCATCGCGTAATCGAAGAGATCGGCGTAGTTCAGCGTTTGCAGAATCGCAGAGGCAATCGCGTCGTCCATCTCATTCTACCTGGAGCGGTTTGCAAGTTGACGTGCGTATATATCTAATCATACGTTTGAATCGCCGATTAAGATTTGCTGGGGGATTGGCTTGGTTGCGCCGTTGCAGAGTCGATTCGCCCGATGACCTGGCAACAGCCGCGGAGGTTGGGCTGTGATTCTTGGAAAGGAAGACAACCTGTTGTAAAATGGGGGACGTTCGGCGAGTGTCGCTGCGAGCCAAAGCGGCGTCAATCTGGATCGAATATTCTTGTGGAGGTAGCCATGGACGAAATGAGAGGGAAGGTTGTGCTCATCACCGGCGCAAGCAGCGGCATCGGACGCGCGGCGGCGATCAAATTCGCGTCCGAAGGCGCGCGGGTCGCGCTCGTCGCGCGCCGCCCGGACAAACTGGCGGAGGTCGTTCAAGAGATCGCATCGAATGGCGGCGAAAGCCAAGCCATCGCGGCAGACGTTACGCGCGAAGAAGAAGTCGAGCGCGTGGTGAGTGAGACGGTCACGGCGTTCGGAGGAATCGACGTGCTGGTCAATGCGGCGGGCATCATCGGCAACGGCACGATTGAAAACACGCGCCTGGCGGATTGGGATTATATGTTCAGCGTCAACGTCCGCAGCCCGTTCTACCTGACCCAGCGCGCGATGCCATATCTGATCGAGCGCAAAGGCAACGTCGTCAACGTCTCCAGCGTGACCGGCATTCGCGCGTTTCCGAATGTGCTGGCGTACTGCTCCAGCAAAGCCGCGCTCGATCAACTGACTCACTGCGTCGCGTTGGAAGTGGCGAGCAAGGGCGTGCGGATCAATGCGGTTGATCCGGGCGTGGTCGTGACGCAGCTGCATCGCGTCGGCGGAATGGATGCAGAGGCGTACACGCAGTTCCTCGAGCACAGCCGGACGACGCATCCACTGGGACGCGTGGGAGAAGCCAGCGAAGTCGCGGAGTTGATCTACTTTCTGGCGTCGCCGAAAGCCGGCTGGATCACCGGCGCGTCGTACTCCATCGACGGCGGACGCGC
>DAIDTM010000144.1 GCA_027457205.1 Anaerolineae bacterium
ATGGAGTACCTCGCCGTCGGCGACACGGTCAACCTCGCGGCGCGGATGCAGAGCGCGGCAGACGCCGATAGCATTTTGATTTCGGAGAACACGCATCGGCTCGCGTCGGCGCTGTTCGATTTTGAAGATCGCGGCAAGATCACGGTCAAGGGCAAGGCGGAGCCGATCCAAGTCTATCGCGTGCTAGGCAAACGCAAAGGCGCGGTGCGCGCGCGCGGCATCGCCGGCTTGACCTCGCCAATGGTGGGTCGCCAGCGCGAGTTCTCGACGCTAATGCAAATTATCGGCGATGTGCGTGACGGGCGCGGCTCGATCGTCGCGATTGTTGGCGAAGCCGGGCTGGGCAAGTCGCGGTTGGTCGCCGAATGGCGCAAAGCTGCGTTCGCGGAAGCAGACGCGCCGCTACGCTGGATCGAAGGGCGCTGCCTGTCGTACGCGTCGTCCATCGCGCATCACCTCAGCACCGACATTCTGCGCGCGCTGATCGGCGCGCCGGTCGGTTCGTCCGAAGAAGAGACGCGCGCCGCGCTGTCGAAGAATCTCGAAACGCTGCTGGGCGCGGAGAGGAAGGACGTCTATCCGTTCCTGGGTCACCTGCTCGGCTTGAAGTTGGAAGAAGATATGGCGGCGCGCGTGAAATATCTCGATGGTCCGGCGCTGCAGGCGCAGTACATCGCCGCGTACAAGCGATTCTTGCAAGCGCTGGCGAAAGACGCGCCGACCGTCATCGTGTGCGAGGATGTGCACTGGGCAGACCCCTCGTCGGTAGAACTCGGCAGCCAGATTCTGCCGATGGCAGCAAGTTCGCCCATCGTCTTTGCGTTTGTGACGCGCGCGGACAAGGATGCGCCGGGCTGGAAACTCGTTGCGCAGGCGCACGAAATCGCCGGCGTCGGCGCGACCGAGTTGTACCTCGCGCCGTTGTCGGAGACGGACAGCAAGCAGCTCGTCAGCAATTTGCTCGAAGTGGAAGCGCTGCCGGAGAATCTGCGGCAGCTGATCCTCGCCAAAGCCGAAGGCAATCCGTTCTTTGTCGAAGAAGTGATCCGCATGTTGATCGACCGCGGCGGCATCGCGCGCGACGCGGCGACTGGCAAATGGACGGTCACGCGCGAAATCCAGAACATCGAAATCCCGGACACATTGCAGGGCGTACTGACCGCGCGCATCGACCGATTGCCGGAAGACGCCAAGCGCGTGCTGCAAATCGCGTCGGTGATCGGGCGCAAGTTCCCGGTCAAGGTGCTGGAGCGCGTGTTACAGGAGCAGGCACAGCAGGGATGAACCTCAACACTTCGCTCGCCCAACTCGAAACCGCGCAACTCGTGCGCCGTGTGGACGATCCCGAGTTGGCTTATCAGTTCAAACACGCGCTGACCCAAGACAGCGCGTATGAATCGCTGCTCAAAAGCGACCGCGTACGCGTGCATCGTGTGGTCGCGCAGACGTACGAAATACTCTACGCGGATCGCCTCGACGAGTTCGCGCCGATCATTGCCCAACACTACGCGGGGGCAGACGACGCTGCCAAAGCGCTCGAATATTCCGTTCGCGCGGGGGACGTTGCCGCGCGAATTTACGCCACCACGGAGGCAATCACCCACTATACGCGTGCGCTCGACCTCGCCAAACGCATGAAGGCAGGTGAAGCGTCCTTATTGCGCGACCTGTATATCAAGCGCGGACGCGTGCTGGAACTCGGCGCACGGAACGACCTCGCGTTGGAGAATTATGCCGAAATGGAAACGCTGGCGCGTGAGCGCGGCGACCGCGCCATGGAACTTGCCGCGCTGATGCCACGCGCAACCATTCATTCGATTCCCAGCGCCTATGTGGACCCCGTGCGCGCCCGCGTCCTGTCCGACCAAGCGCTCCAACTGGCGCGCGAGTTACGCGATCAACCCGCCGAAACAAAGATCCTTTGGAATTTGCTGCTGCTCAACGCGCGCGTCCTCTTCCATCCGCGCGAGGCGCTCGCGTACGGCGAGCAGGCGCTGGCGATTGCCCGCGCGTTCGGAATGCGCGAGCAACTGGCGTATCTATTGAACGACCTCAGCATCCTGTACGGTTTACTGGGTAAACCAGAACAAGGACGCGCGAGCGCAATCGAAGCACGCGAATTGTGGAATGAATTCAACAACCTCCCCATGCTGGCAGATAATTGGAGTTCTACCGTGTCTCTTCACTTGATGGCGGGTGAATTTGAGCAAGCCATCACCGCTTCCCAAAATGCGCTGCGGATCAGTCAATCCATCGGCAACCTGTGGGGCGAAGCTTACAGCCAGACCTGGGTTGGAGCGGCGTATGTGGCGTTGGGGCAAGTGGATCAAGCCATCCAAAGCATGGAAAAAGCCATTCAGACAGGCGCGCGCTTCTTTCCGGTCACGCTCGTGTTGACGCGCGCAGGGCTTGCGGAGCTCCATGGCGACCTCGGCGACGTTACGACCGGAATTGAACTGGGACGTCTCGCCTTTAACGCGGCGGAAAATAGACTCCCGGTTTTTCGCACATTGACGGCTGGCGCGCTGGGACATGTTTACATTCTCGCGGGTGAGCTTGCCCACGCGCGCGAGATTATTCAGCGCGCATGGGCGGAGATCGATTCAAAGAACAGCAATCCATTTTTTGATGGAGGATTCGACCGGGCTGCCGCAGAACTTGCGCTGGCAGAGCAAGACTATGCGCGCGCCGATACCCTGCTGAGTTCGACGCTTGCCGAGCAACAAAGAGTGCGTATGCGCCAGCACATTCCGCTCACGCTGTATCTCAAAAGTCAGGCGTTGCGCGGGCAAAATCGTTTGGAAGAAGCGCGACTGCTTTTGGAAAAGGCATACGCCGAAGCCGAGGCATCCGGCGCGCGTTGGGATCTGTGGCGCATCCTCGCCGCGCTCGCCGAGATTGAAACCGATCCGCTAAAAGCGCGCGCGTGGCGTGCTCAAGCGCGCGGCTATGTCCAATACATCGGCGATCACACGCCGCCGGATTTGCGCGAATCATTTCTGAATTTGCCGGACGTGCGCACGGTGATGGAAGCAGAATGAACATCGAAACTCAACTCGTTCAACTCGAAACCGCGCAACTCGTGCGTCGAGCGGACGATAACGAAATCACCTATCAGTTCAAGCACGCGCTGACGCAAGACAGCGCGTACGAATCGCTGCTCAAAAGCGACCGCAAGCACCTCCATCATCTGGTCGCCGAGACAACCGAGCGCGTGTATTCTGATCGGCTGGATGAATTTGCCGGCGTGCTCGCGCATCATTACGCGGAAGCCGGCGACGACGCCAAGACGCTGGAGTACGCGACGCGCGCCGGGGACGCGGCGGCGCAGCGTTTCGCGAACGCGGAAGCGCGCCTGTACTATACCGAGGCGCTGGACGCGCTCGCTCGTCTGCCGGACGACGCGGCGCATCGACGCGCGCGCGTCGGCGCGATCCTCCGGTACGTCAACGTGTCGCTCCGGAGCGAAGGTCCGCATCGCAGTCTCGAACGACTGTTGGAAGCCGAGAAACTGGCATTGGGATTGTACGGCGCGGCGCCGGCGAGCCGCGCGGATCGTCTGCATCTTGCCCGTCTTCATTATTGGATGGCGCAAGCGTACCTGCACGGCAACCAGCCGCGTGAAGCGATTCAGTACCTGCAAGAGGTTTTATCGGTCGCGCAAGCGGAAGGCGATGACGAACTGCAGGCGATTCCGGAAAGTATGCTGGGCCGTGCTTTTGCCGTTCAAGGAAAATTCGCAGATGCCGAGCCGCATCTCCGCGCGGCGACGCGAATGCTGGACAATGATTCTACGAATCACGAAGCAGTGATGGCGCGCGGAATGCTCGGGTGGGTGCTCGCCGCGCGTGGAAACTATGCTGCCGGCGTTGCGGAAGGCGAACGCGCTCGCACGGTGGCGGTGCAAGCCGGCAGTCTCACCGGCATCGCGTTGAGTGGAATGGCTCTCTGCCTGATTGCCTTGACCGGCGGAGATATGGCACGCTTGATGGAGATGAGCCAGGAGACTCTTCGCGTGGCAGAAAAAGCCGGCGACCAGTTATTGCTCTACGTTGGATATGGATATCAAGCATGGGCGGAAAGCCGGCTCGGCGACCCGGTTGCTGCCTCGGTATCGATGGCAAAATCGAAACAGATCAGTCAGCAAAGCGGCGGGCGTCTGACCTCCGCCGACGCGTTTGCGGTGGCATCTGCGGAAATCGCCCTCCGCGCGGGACGAACGGCGGAGGCGTTGACGCTGGCAGAACAAACCGTGAAGAGCGCCCAATCGATGGACGATAATTTTGCCCAGGGACTCGCGCACCGCGTCTGGGCTGAAGCGCTCGCCGCTATCGAGCCGCCGCAGTACGATCAAGCCCAAACGCATTTCGCAGAGGGGCTGCGCTTGTTTGAAGAAGGCGACGCGCGGCTCGAAGCCGCGCACACGCACGTCGCGTGGGGTAAGATGCTGCGCGAGCACGGCAACTTGAGCGCCGCGCGAGAGCATTTTGAACAAGCCGCGGCGCAGTTTCAAGCGTCGGGATTGACCGAGGAATTGGACCGGACGCGAAAGTTGATGTCGCAATGAATGTCGACGCCACACTCGCCCAACTCGAAGAGGTGCAGCTTATCCACCATGCGATCGAAGACGAACCGACGTATATGTTCAAACACGTCTTGACGCAAGAGGCGGCGTACGGATCGTTGCTGCACCAACAGCGCCGCGCGATCCATCGCCGCGTCGCGGAAACGTACGAGCGGATGTACCCGCAACGTCTCGACGAATACGCCGCGCTGTTGGCGCAGCATTACGCGGAAGCCGGCGATGACGCGAAAACACTCGCGTACTCGATTCGCGCAGGCGACGCGGCGGCGCGCGTGTACGCGCACGCCGAAGCCATCGCGCACTATACCCGCGCGCTGCAAACCGCCGTGCGTTCTGCCAGCGCAACGGACACGCTGGCGCACATCTACGAGCGGCGCGGTCGCGCGTTTGAACTTGCCGGCGACTACGCGCACGCCTTGGCGAACTACGAAGAGATGGAGCAACTCGGAGGTGCGCGGGGTGATCGCGCGCTGGAACTGCAAGCGCGGTTACATCGTGCTACCGTCTATGTTGTTGGCGGATCGCTGACGGATTTCTCCAAAGGCAACGCCATAGCAACGGACGCCTTGCAGTTGGCGCGCGAACTGGGCGATAAGCCGGCGGAAGCCAAAGCGTATTGGAATCTAATGATCGCGAATCGTTTTGGCAACGAGGGCACCGCGCGCGCCATCGAGTACGGCGAACAGTCCGCCGCCATCGCGCGCGAGTTGGATCTGCGCGAGCAACTTGCCTACACCCTCCACGATGTGGGACTCGCGTACCAAGCGTCAAGGCAGTACGATCGCTCGTTGGCTGTTTTAACTGAAGTCGTACCGCTGTGGCGCGCCTTGGACAACCAGCCCTTGCTCACCGATGCGCTGAACAGAATCGGTGGAGTTTACTATGCGTGGAACAGTCTAGATCAAGCGCGGCACTATGCCGAAGAAGCTTACGCGCTAAACCATTCAATCGGGAATGCGTATGGACTGGTGGCTGATACCGGACTCTTGGCGGGCATTCATGCCGGGCTTGGTCAACTCCAGACAGCTTTGGAGTTTCTGGCGGAATGTGAGCGCTACGAGCAGCAAGCCGGCGCGATGCTCATCGCCGCACTCTTGCGGATAGAAGCCGCAGAGGTCTTCGTAGAAGTCGGCGCATGGGAACGCGCGCACACACTCGCGCGGCACACGCTTTTGTTCTTCGATGCGGCGATGCCAACTCAACGCGGGCGCGCGTTGGCGGTGCTAGCAAGTATCGATTTGGCGCAGGGAAACCTCGCCGCCGCCGAAACAATACTGGCAGAAATCCCACGCGCGTCGTTCGATGAATATGTTCAAGCGTATCCGGTGGGTTCGACGCCCGAAACATTGCTGATGCTGCTGGCGGAACTTGCGTTGGCGCGGAACGAGGCGGCAGAAGCGGCGCGGCTCGCCGATGAATTGTTGAGCGGGGTTGAACGGACGCAGTCGCGCAATCGTCTTTCAATGGCGCGCTGCCTTAAAGCAAAGGTGCTGCGCGCGCAGAATCGTCCTGACGAAGCGCGCGCGGACACCGAGGCAGCGGGAGGGCGCCGCGGTCTGCCCGCCGTGCTGATCGCCTTGAGCGATGTGGAAGCGCAGCTTGGCAACGCGGCGGAGGCGCAAGCCGCACGCGTGCAAGCGCGCGAGGTGATCGACTATATCGCGACGAACGCGCCGCCGGATATCCGCGATTTGTTTCTCGCGCTGCCGGATGTGCGCGAGATCATGGATGCCGAATGACGCTGGATGATCGACTGAATCTCCTTCGGACCGCCGGGCTGATCCGCGACGCGGGAACCGTCTCGGAGAAGGAATATCTTTTCCAGCACGCGCTGTTGCAAGAAGCCGCGTACGATTCGCTCTTGAAGCAGGACCGCAAACGCTTACACCTGGCGGTGGGCAACGCGTTGGAGCAGTCCTATCCGGAGCGGCTCGACGAGTTGGCGCCGCTGTTGGCGCGCCATTTTGCGGAGGCGTCCGACGATTCGCGCGCGCTGACCTATTTCATTCTCGCCGGCGAGCACGCACTGCGCCAGTACGCCTTTCCCGAGGTGATCGCGCATTACACCTCCGCGTTGGCGGTCGCGCCGCGCGTGGGTGCGCCGCTCGCCAAACTGTATCGCGCGCGTGGCTTGGCGTACGAAGGGCACGGGGAATACGCACGCGCTCGGGCGGATCAGGAAGCCGCGCTCCAGTTTGCCCAGGCGGCGCACGACCCACAGGCGGAATGGCAGGCGCTGATCGATCTGGGCAAGCTGTGGGCGGAACGCGACTATGGCAAGACCGGCGAGTATTTCCAGCGGGCGTTCGATCTGGCGCGCACGCTCGATGATCCCGGCACCCTCGCGCACAGTTTGAATCGGTTGGGCAATTGGTACACCAATGTTGAACGACCATTGGATGCGCTCCACCATCTTCATCAAGCGCTGACGATTTTTCAGCAACTGGGCGATCGCCGCGGTATCGCTCAGACGCTCGATTTGCTCGGAATGACCAACGCGCTCAGCGGTGATCTGATTGAGAGTGCCGCGTACTACCGGCAAGCCATCGCGCTATTTCGCGAACTAGACGAGCGGGTAGACCTGGTGTCGAGTCTGACGAGTCTTGGGCTCGGTGCTGCCGAATATCAAGTGACGACGGCGGTGTTGGCGGCGATCGATCTCGCCGACGCGCTACGCGAGGTGGAGCAGTCGGTCCAACTCGCGCGCGAAATCGGTTGGCGTTCTGCCGAAGCCTTTGCTTTGATCGTATCGGCGAACCTCCAGGGTTCACGCGGGGATTTCACGTTGGCGTTGGAATCAAACCAGCGCGGTCTACAAGTCGCGGAGGAAATCGGACATCGCCAATGGATGACGTATGCC
>DAIDTM010000145.1 GCA_027457205.1 Anaerolineae bacterium
GTTTTCGCAACCTTCGCAAGGATAGCGGATTAGTCAAGTTTTGCGCCCAGACGTTTGCGCTTTGCCGAGAAAATTGTATCACCTCCCGCGTGCGAGGGCAAGCCCCCACACCGATTTTGCGCCGCGCTGTTTGAGCGCGGCGGTACAGGCATCCATTGTCGCGCCGGTCGTACACACATCGTCGATCAACAGCACGCGCATCCCGGCGACGCGCGCCTCGGCGGCGAACGCCTCCTGCACATTCGCGTGCCGCTCTGCCGCGTCGAGTTCGACTTGCGAGCGCGTCGCGCGCACGCGCGCCAACGCGCTGTCCCAGACCGGCAGGTTTTGCCGCGCGCCCAGCGCCCGCGCGAGCAAGAGCGCTTGATTGAATCCGCGCGCGCGTTCGCGTTCTGCGTGTAAAGGTACCGCCGTGACGACATCCACCGGCAACGAATGCGCGGCGAGATAATCGCTCAACATCTGTCCCAGGACGCCGGCAAGCTCGGGACGCGGCTCGTACTTGAAAGTGTGGATGGCGCGGCGGAGATTTCCTTCGAAGAAAGCGATCGCGCGGATGCCGTAGATGGTCAGCGGGAGTTTGCGGCAATACGGACATTCTTGGCGATGCAGATGGCGACCGCAGCGGTCGCAGAGCGGCGGCAGAATTTTCTCGACCTGGGCGCGGCACGCGGGGCAAAACCATGCCGGATCCGCGCTGCGACAGACGATGCAACGCGGTGGAAAGAGGAGATCGAGCAGCGCCTGGCGGGCGGCGTGCGCCGTCCGCCATATCCGCGCAACCATACCCCTCCGCGATCACGCGAATTCGAATTCGATCAAATCGCCGAGCCGTGTGCCGGTGCGCTCAATCGTCCCTGCCGGCATTTCGAGGACATTGGCGGCGGAACCCACGAACGGACTGGCGCGTAACGGGACCATTTTCGGGATCAGGTGCTTGACGCGCCCATCGCGATCCAGGAACAAAACGTCGATGGCAAATCCCATTCCGATGGTGTGGATCGCTTTCTCGCCGCGCAACAACAGCCCTTCGCCGGTCTGGAGCGGCGCGTGTCCCAGCAAGCCCTTGAGCCGCGTCCACGCGCTGTCCGCCACAGTTCCCTGTTCAACGAGGACGGCGTTGCGGCTGCGATTGATCGCGCGCAGTTTACCTGCCGCCACCCAACAACCCGCCCTGGCTCGAAAAAATCAATACCGCCGGTCCCAGAAGAACGATGAAAATCGATGGGAAGATCAAAAAGACTAGCGGGAAGAGCATTTTGACCGGCGCTTGGGCGGCTTGCTCTTCGGCGCGCTGCCGCCGTTTGACGCGCATCTGGTCGGACTGGATGCGCAGGACTTTGGCAAGACTGACGCCCAATTGATCGGCTTGAATCACCGCGGCGATAAAGTTGCCGACATCGGGCACGTCGGTGCGGTTCGCCATATCGCGCAGCGCCTCGCGGCGCAGCTTGCCCAGCCGAATCTCCGCGTTGACGCGCGCGAACGCGCGGCTAAGTTCATTGTCCCATTTCTCGGTGACTTTGACCATCGCCGCGTCAAACCCCAGACCGGCTTCTACGCTGATGGTCAGCAGGTCGAGCGCGTCCGCCAGTGAGCGTTGAATCTCGTGCTTGCGCGATCTGATCTTGCTGTTCAGCCAGAAGACCGGCAGGTAAAAACCCAGGATACCGCCGACGGCAGTGAACAGGATGATTTGCAGCACCGGAACGCCGAGAAAATAGAGCGGAAGCACCACGATCACCATCGTGATGACAGCCGCCATACCGCGCACGCCCAACAAGTCCGACGTGGTCCAGCCGTTGGGGTTGCCGGCAAGATCGAGTTTGTGCCGCATCTCTTCGACGTTGCGCTGCGGCGCGAAGCGACCGATCAGCTCAGCCATTCCGCGAATCGCCGGCGAGACGACGCGTTCGCTAAACGGCTGCTCCAGTTCCATCTCGGCGAGGGTACGCGGACGCGAGCCGTAGGTATCCAGACGCGTTTGAACGGTGTTGGGACCGGCTGCCATCCCCAGTCCCACAAAGACCAGGATGATGCTCAATGCCACGAACACCGGAAGAATCGTTGTTAGCATTTATTCCCTCCCACCCAGCATCTCGCTTCCATCGCTAGACTTCGATGTCGGTGATCTTGCGGATGGCAAAATAACCCAGCAGAATGGTGATGCCGCCGGTCACGAGCATGGCGATACCACACGTTTGCTGAAACATTCGATCAAGATACGCGGGATTGAAGACGAACATAAACACGCCGAGGAGCAGCGGCAGCACCGAGACCACGTTGCCGGACAAGCGCTGCTGCGACGTGAGCGCCCTGATCTGCCCCTTGATTCGCACGCGTTCTCGAATCGTTTCGGCGATCGTGTCGAGGATTTCGGACAGGTTGCCGCCGACTTCGTGCTGAATGTTGATCGCGGTGATGACCATATCGAGGTCTTCGCTTTGGATGCGCTGGAGCAAGTGTCCCAGGGCTTCCTCGATGGTCAGCCCGAGTCCGATCTCGCGTACGACGCGGATGAATTCCACCGACATCGGCGCGGGCATATCTTTGGAAACCGTCTCAATCGATTGGAGCAGACTGTAGCCGGAGCGGAGCGAGTTGGACAGCAGGATGAGCATATCGCCCAGTTGATTGTTGAACGCGGCGAGCCGTTGCGCCTGCAACCGGCGTAGATAGAAACGCGGCAGGTAAAACCCGATCACGCCTCCGATCAGCCCAAAGATGATATTACCGCGCCCCAGAAACAGCGCAATCAGGAAACCGATCAGGACCGAGGCGATGTTCACCAGAATGTACTCGGAGGGGGTGAGTTTCAAATCCGCGCGCTGAAGCTCGACGGCAAGTTGTTTTGCCGCGCCGCCGGTGTTGAGCATCTTGTTCAGCCCGCGGGTCGCTTCCTGCTGCGCGGTAATGGCTTCGGCTTGCGCGGCAATCCCATCCCGGCTGGCGTACTGGTCCAAGCGCGAATCGATCGCCGCTTTCTGGCTGCCCAGGATACGGTCGATTCCGAAGAACAGCAGGAAGATGGACGCAAAAGCGAGCAGACTGAAAATCAGAGGCGAAGTCGTAGAATCCATATCTATTGACTCCTCGCGTGGAACGCGCTATTGGAAGAACCGGTTGTCCAGTCCAAAAATCTGCGGCGGCAGGAAGATGTTGGACGCTTCCAGTTTCTCCATGAACTTGGGTCGAATGCCGGTCGCTTTGAGCTTGCCCAGGATCTTGCCATCTTTGACGCCGGCGCCTTCGAACTTGAAAATGTCCTGCGTCACGATGACCTCGCCTTCCATGCCCTGTACCTCGGTGACCGAGACCACCTTGCGCGTACCGTCGCGCATACGCTCGATCTGCACGATCAGGTTGAGCGCGCCGGCGATCTGCTCGCGAATCGCGCGGAGCGGCAGCTCGACGCCCGCCATCAGCACCATCGTCTCCAGACGGTGCAGCGAGTCGCGCGGGGTGTTGGCGTGGACGGTGCTCATCGATCCTTCGTGACCGGTGTTCATCGCCTGCAACATATCCAACGCTTCGCCGCCGCGCACCTCGCCGACGATGATGCGGTCGGGGCGCATACGCAGCGCGTTGATGACAAGGTCGCGCATCGTCACTTCGCCGCGCCCTTCGATGTTGGGCGGGCGGGATTCCAGCGTGATGACATGTTCCTGGCGCAGCTGCAATTCCGCCGCGTTTTCGATGGTGATGATGCGTTCAGTCCCCGGAATGAAGCTTGAGATGATATTGAGCGTCGTGGTCTTGCCGGAGCCGGTGCCGCCGGAGATGATGACGTTCATCTTTCCTTCGACGCACGCTTTCATGAATTGCACAAACTCGCTGGAGAATGTGCCCAGCTTCACCGCTTCGTCGATGGTGATGGGCGTTGGGCGGAACTTGCGGATGGTGACCGTGGGTCCGATCAACGAGAGCGGCGGAATGATGATGTTGACGCGTGAACCGTCTGGCAAGCGCGCGTCGACGTACGGCTGTCCTTCGTCCACGCGCCGTCCCAGCGGCGAGACGATGCGGTCGATGATGCGAAAAACGTGCGCGTCGGTTTCAAAGGTGATCGCCACGCGCTCGATCTTGCCTTGACGTTCGATATAGATGTTGCGCGGACCGTTGACCATGATTTCGTCGATCGTCGGGTCTTCGAGGAGTTTCTGGATGGGACCATAGCCCAGCACTTCGGCGAGAATTTCATCGAAGAGCCGTGATTTGTCCGCGCGCGCCAAGACGACGTCTTCCTGCGCCAGAAAATCGTTGAACATTCCCTCGATGGTCCGGCGCACCTGATCTTGTTTCGAGAGATCGAGCTTCGGATCGAGATCGGCGATGATCTTTTGCTGAACGCGCGTCTTGAGATCGGCATAGACATCATGCGCGGGCGCGGGCGCTTGCCGTCGCTTCAAAGTGATTTCGTCGCTTTTGGGTGGTTCGGGCGCGGAGGGGGTCTGCGTGCCGCCCGGCGGGACTTGACCGGCTTTTTCGATCCGTTTGAGTAGGGACATTGAATCGCTCTCTTTCTATCTGTGTGTCTACGTTTGGTCTAGGACTGTCTTACAAGCCACCACAAAGACACCAAGGTATCAAGTTTAGCCCCATCTTCCTTTGTGTCTTTGTGACTTGGGTTTTCAGACAGGTTCTAACGACTGGCAGCGCGCGCGGGAACCGGGACAGTGGGCTGCGCGACGGAGGTGCGCTGCGCGATGTTGCGAGCCAGAGCAAAATACGCCTGCGACAGCGCGGTGGTGCGCTGCGCGGTGACAAAGGGCACGCCGCGATTGATGGCGAGCAGCGTCGTGCGGTCGTCCTTGGGCAAGACCGCGCCGACCGGATGTTTGATGCTCGCTTCGATATCTTTCGGTCGAATGCCGCTGCGCCCGTCTTCTTTGTTCAACACAAAGAAGGTCTTTTCCGGCGGGTACTTGAGCGCGTCGGTCAGCTCGAAAAACAGTTTGGCGTTCTTGATGGCGGGAATGTCGGCGGTAGAGACCAGGACGATCTGGTCCGCCGCGTCGAGGAAGAGAATGGTGGTTTCCTGAAAAGACTTCCACAGATCGACGACGATAAAGTCGAACGATTTCGTCATCATCTCGATGATCGTTTTCAGGTGCTCGGGTTTGACCAACTCTG
This sequence comes from Anaerolineae bacterium, assembly GCA_027457205.1. GTDB lineage: Bacteria > Chloroflexota > Anaerolineae > UBA4142 > UBA4142 > DAIDTM01. Next base: position 5,134 of record DAIDTM010000145.1, read on the forward strand.
CCATTTCGGGACGCGGCGGCGCGAGCAATACCTTGATCCCGGTGGCGTGACTTGCCAGTGTGCCGTCCAACAGGTCTTCGTCGATCCCCACCTTGTCGCCGGTCATCTCGGCGATGGTGCGGCTATTCGGCAGATTGAGGAATACGCCGACATCGCCGAACTCGAGATTGGCGTCGATGAGCGCGACGCGCTCTTTGGTTTCTTCGCGCAGCGCGACTGCGAGATTGACCGCCACGGTGCTGGAGCCCGCGCCGCCCTTGCTTCCCAGGACGGCGATGATCTTGGCGCCTTTGGGCGGCGGCGGGGCGGGCACAGCGGAAACCATAGTTGGGGGCGGCGCGGGCATTGCCGCGCGCCGCGTCGCGCCCAACTGATAGACGCGGTGAATGCTGTTGACCAGCTCGTCGCCGGAGAAGGGCTTGATGAGAAATTCGCGCGCGCCGGCGAGCATCGAGCGGCGCAAATAGTCGGCTTCGCCCTGCACCGACATCATGACGACTTGGACATTCGGCAGTTGCGCCGAGATGGCTTCGCTCGCGGCGATGCCGTCCACTCCCGGCATATTAATGTCCATCAGGACGATGTCGGGAAGGTACTGGGTCGCGAGATCGATTCCCTCGCGGCCGTTTGCCGCTGCGCCGACGATTTCAATATCGTCTTCAAAGTACAGAAGCTTTTTGATGTTCTCGCGCGTCTCCATAATGTCGTCGACGATGAGGACGCGGATCTTTGGACCGTTACTCCCACTGGCGGGCATCAAATACCTTTTCTAAGATCGTGTAGAATGTAGTGGATTGGAACGAGACACCCAATCGAGGCAGCAGGACTATTTCGCCGGCAGCAAATTGAAATTAAATCGCTTGTTCAGGTACTGCAGGGTGACCGGTTCGGTGGTGAACGTTTGCGTATCACCGGCGTGCCGCAGCTCCAGCTCGATCGTTCCTTGTTCGCGCGCGCTCTTGAGCGCGAGCGCGTCCTGCGGCGTGAGCGCGAAGGTGAGGATATCGCCGGCAGGTTGCGCTTGCTGTTGACCACCGCTGGGCGCGACATTGTTCCAGCTGCCCACTTGCAGGATCAGGACATTTTGCAGCATCAACTGAGTGACGGGCTGTCCTTCCGTGCCGGTGGTCGCCGTGGTCGTAGTGGTTCGCTGCGACGCACCCTGGGGCGCAAGTGCGGCAGGGTTCAGCGTCAGCATAATGTCTACGCTGTCGCCAACTTGCAACGCGTTCGCCACGCTGGAAAGCGGGCTGATGGGAAAGGCGACAGCGACTTTGCCGGTGGGAACAATGTACGAGGCGTTCGAGTGCGAGCCGGGGACCAGGGTGGTGCTGATGAACATTTGAGGTAGGATGAGCTGTCCCTGATAGATCGGCTCTGTGGCAAGGTTGCCGATAACATCTTCCACGCGTCCGATCGCGCCTGCCGGGACCGGCGCGGGCCACTGCTGAATCGTCACAACCTGCGGTGTGATGACACTTCGATCCGGAATGTTTTGCAGCGCGATGACGACTGGCTGCGTGGTCACTTGCGCCGTTGGCTGCGGTTGATTACTGAGCGCCAGGAAGGTTCCGGCAGCGGTCACGAGACCGAGAATGATTCCCAGCAGGACAAGGATTCTGCCTCCACGTCGCATAATGTTGTCTCCTTCAGAAGGTTGAATCGGGCGTCACGTTGAAACAATTCTATAACGAAACAATGAAATTGGCAAGAGACCCATTGTACTACTTGACATCAATACGGTTTTATCTTAAACTCAGCGTACCAGCTTGGGCGTTGATCGAGTTCCCAATTGTTCGGGCGGCTGACGCGCAAATATTTCCACTGCTCTACTACGGGGAATCAACATGAATCATCTAGTCAGACGTGTGCTTTCTTACGGTCTCGTCCTCTTGGTTTTGGCTGTGGCATTGGCTGCATTCGCGACTGCCCCTACCCGAATAAGTGACAGCATGGTTCGACCCAACGGACCGGTTCTTCAAAGGATCACTCCCACCACGCAGCCCACGCTCACGGCTACGGCAACTCTTACCCCCACCAACACGTCAACGTTACCTACGGCTACTCACACGCCAATACCGCCCACGGCTACCAAGACATCAATACCACCAACAGCGACTAACACATCCGTGCCGGTTGCTGCAACGAACACTCCGGTGCCAGCTGCCGCTACGTCTACGTCTCAGCCCGCGGCGACGAGTACACCTCTGCCTGTTGCTACAATTACTCCACTGCTAGGCGGCGTCGCCGCGACGGCAACACCGACGCCCAAACCAACATCGGCGTTACCTGCCACAGGTGGTTCTCCATTTACTTGGATCGCCGTGGGACTGGTGCTGGTACTGATCGTGTTTGGAGCGCGCGTCTTGCGTCAGACGACCAACTAGCGACGATCATCACGCGAATCGTATACGTTTTTGAAAGTGGCGGGTATGTCTCGATGGGCATACCCGCCACAATGTTTTTGACACAGTTGCGGAAATTGAACGTTAGTGGTTCTTCAGGATGAGCGGTAAATACAAGCCGCCAGTCCCGGTGATAATACTGCTACTACTGCCGATGATGCTGGTCAAGGGACCAGTAATGTTATTGTTTTCGTTGCTTTCGATGATTTGTCCCTCGGTAGGGCAGGTGGGTGGGAACAGACCGGGATTCGGGCAGGTATCTACCTGCGCATAGAAATTGTGCGTACCAGCACTCACCGAGCAGCCACTTATCAAAATATTGCCGCTAGTACCCGGCGGAAGCGGATACGTACCGAGTTGCCAAGAATTGTAACACTCTCCCAGGTCTGACGGTCCCGTGGGCTTGTGGTCAACGTATACGTCGACCCAAAAATAGTGCGAAGTTGCGGCGGGCGCTCTTCTACCACCCAAGGACCTGGTTTGCGGTACTAATGCGGGTATGATGGTTGGCAATTTGCGAACTGGACGCGCGGGTCCTTGCCCGTAATTTGAAACGGTAATGGTTACAGTTTGTGAGGCAGGCGACCCGGAAGCGAAGGCAGGCGGCACCTCCATATACGTGATGAGAAGGTCAGACGGCGGGGTGTAATGCGCTTGCACCGCGTTCAGAATGGGCGTTTCGGACGACTTGGTTGTGGTGAAGAACGCTTGATACTGCAAGTAACTGACGCCACTGTCAGTGATGGAAAATGTGGAAGTAATATTGGTCCCTGTAGTAAGACTGGGTAGATTTTTCCAGACCGCGCCGGTAAAATTCTGATCATTGCCAACGCGGTATCGAACCGTTAGCGTCGTACTGACGACGTCCGTGATCGTCGAGTTCACGGCAATCTGGTCGAGGTTTTGTTGCCCTCCCAAAGAAATGACGCGCGAAAGGTAATTTCCATTCGGTGCGTACGTCGATCCAAAACCGGTGGTGGATCCGTGATAGACAGTGTTTGTCGCTTTTCCGGTTGGACCATAACCGCCAATCACATACACTTCTCCGCCGCTGTTGACGACGGAACCATGATAGTTGCGTGCTTCAGGGAGCGGCGATGATGAGATCCAGTGTACGCCGCCTCCCCAATCGTGCAATGCGCCGGTCGGATCAATCAGCGAAGATTGCACTTTGAGTGTTGGGGTGATGTTGATACCTTCCAGACCACCCGAGACAAAGATCTGTCCGTTGAACTGCACTGCCGCCTGCGCCATAAGAGTTAAAGGCAGATCGCTAGTATGCAGAGTAAATGAACCTACCGAGCCGTTCGAGTTAAATGCAGCGTAACTGACATCCGGCACATTATATGAACCGGCGATACCACCGCCAATGAGGTAAAGATAGTCTGTGCCGGTACCGCTTTGCCAGATGACTGCGGAAAATGAAGAAAGCCCACCGCCCCCATTGTTAGGGATCACGCCCGATTGTGTAGTCCAACTGGTGATATCGCCAGTTGAAGGGTTGATCAGTCCGTATGAGATATCTGGATCGGCGGTGGAAAAACCCTCGTACCCGCCGATAATGTAGAGGTAACCATTGTGCACGACGGCTTGGTGATAAACTAGAGGAATCGGCATAGGAGCTGATGTCGTTTTCCAACCGCCGAAAAAATTACCATTCGCGTCGAATTGCTGATAGTATACCGTCGATGTATACACTTGGGAAATGTTAGTGTTGCCCCCCGGCACGTACAGGAAACCGCCAGACCCTGTCGAATAAATGGTTGCGGGCATACCAGAAAGCCCAATGGGAAGGTTCGACACTGTTGTAAAGCCCGGCGCTTGAATGCCGCCCGTGATATATGTGGTGGCAGCAAAAATGCTTGTTTGAGGATTGCCTGTAGTGTCTACTCCGCCGATGACAAAGATTTTGTTGTTGTAGATCGCCGTGGCAAGTTCCGCGCGCGAGGCGGGCAAGGTGTTTGAGTCCGGGTTCCATGGTGACGTGATGCCGATCGGCAGCAACTGAACCGCGCCGTCGCCATTGTTGGATAGTCCCGTGGCATAGAATTGTCCCTGCGCAAAGTCGTTGATCGTCGTGTCGAAAACATAGCAGCCGGTGGAATCGCAGGTAGGACCGCCCGCGGAAACTGGGAAGGTCTGGCTGAGGAATAAACTCAAAATGGCGACAAGCAGCATAACGCTGCTGCCGAAGAGCAACCATTTGGAGGTACGCATAGGGTGTATCCTAATTTTGCTGGTGACTGCCCAGGTTGCTCCAGATGGTGTGTCCGCCC
>DAIDTM010000146.1 GCA_027457205.1 Anaerolineae bacterium
GTCGCGATCGTTGGACTAGGGCTGATGGGTGGCTCGCTGGCGCTCGCGCTGCGCGCGAAACACGCGGCGCGGAAAATCATCGCCGTCGAGCGTGACGCCGCGACGCGCGAGACCGCGCTGAACCTTCGGGCGGTCGATGACGCGAGCGCGGACCTGGCGGTTGCCGCGCAAGCCGATGTCATCGTCCTCGCCACGCCCGTCCGTGCGATCATCGAACTCTTGCCGCGCGTCGGCGCGCTCGCGCGGGAGGGTGCTATCGTAATCGACCTCGGCTCGACCAAGCGCGAAATCACGCGCGTGATGGAGACGCTACCCGCGACCGTTCAGCCCATCGGCGCACATCCGATGTGCGGCAAAGACGCCGCGGGTTTTAGCGCGGCGGACGCCGGTCTGTTCCGCAACGCCGCGTTCGTCTTGACGCCGCTCGCGCGCACATCGCCGCAGACGCTTGCCTTTGCGCGGTCGCTCGCCGAAACGGTCGGCGCGCGCCCGATCGTTCTCGACGCCGCGCGGCACGATAAAATTGTCGCGATGGTCAGTCATCTCCCGTTCGCGCTCGCGGCGACGCTGATGACCACGGCGAACGAATTTGCGCGCGACAATGCTGCATTGTTCGCTCTGGCAGCCAGCGGCTTTCGCGACACCTCACGCCTCGCCGCCAGTGACACGACGATGATGCTCGATGTGTTGGCGACCAATCGAACCAATCTCGTGGACTCGATGCGCACGTACTCGCGCCGCTTGTCCGCGCTTGCGGACGTGATCGAGCGCAGCGACGAAAACACGGCGCGCGCGATATTGGAGGACGCGGCGATTAGACGAAGAGAGTTATTCAAATGACTGAATTCCATATCTCGTCCGCTACCCAACCTCTGCGCGGCGTCATCCGCGTGCCGGCGGACAAATCGATCTCGCATCGCGCCGCGATCTTGAGCGCGCTCGCAAACGGCGACACGCGCATCGATAATTTTCTGCCGAGCGAGACGACGCGCGCGACTGTGAACTGCTTGCGCGCGCTCGGCGCAGAGATCGAGCAGACCAACGCGACGACGCTGGTCGTACACGGACGCGGCTTGCGCGCGCTGCGTGAGCCAGGCGACGTATTGTTTTGCGCTGGTTCGGGCACGACGATGCGCTTGCTCGCCGGCGTTTGCGCGGGACAAGATTTTCTGTCGATTCTTGATGGCACGCCCGCGTTGAGACGCCGCCCGATGGCGCGCGTGGCGGAGCCGCTGCGGGCGATGGGCGCGGCGATTCTTACACGCAACGGCGGTCTGCCACCGCTCACGATTCGCGGCGGCGCGTTGCGCGGGATCGAGTACACGCTGCCCGTCGCCAGCGCGCAGGTCAAGTCGGCAATTTTGCTCGCCGGACTCTACGCGGACACGCCGACGACGGTCCACGAGCCAAGCCCATCGCGCGATCACACAGAGAGAATGTTGAAAGCTTGCGGCGCGGACATCGAATTGCAAATTGCAAATTGCAAAACGCAAATCAATCCAATCTCTAAGCTCAAATCTCCAATCTCTATCACCATTCCTTCTGATTTTTCCTCCGCCGCGTTTTTTATCGTCGCCGCGCTGTTGGTCGCACGATCCGAACTCCGCATCGAGAGTGTTGGCGTGAATCTCACCCGTACCGGTTTGCTCGATGCGCTGGCGCGTATGGGCGCGCGGATCAAGATCGAAAACGCGCGCGACGAATCCGGCGAGCCGGCCTCCGACGTGATCGTGCAGGCGGCAGAATTACGCGCGACCCAAGTCGGCGGCGATGAAGTACCTCGGATGATCGACGAGTTCCCGATTTTCGCCGTCGCGGCGACGCAGGCGCGCGGCGAAACCGTCGTGCGCGACGCGGCAGAATTGCACGTGAAGGAATCGGACCGCATTGGCGCGCTCACGCAAGAACTCCGCAAGATGGGCGCGCAGATCGAAGAGCGCGGCGACGGCTTGGTCATTGCGGGACCGACGCCGCTGCGCGGCGCGCACGTCGACGCGCATAACGACCATCGACTGGCGATGTCGCTTGCCGTCGCCGGACTAGTCGCACGCGGCGAGACAGTCATCGACGGTTGGGACTGCGTCGCGGATTCGTTCCCCAATTTCGAAGCAACGCTTGGACAAATTCGGTGAAGCGCGTTTTCTTGCTCGGCTACCCCATCGCCCATTCGCTGTCGCCCGCGATGCAGAACGCGGCGTTCCGCGCGCTCGATTTGAATTGGCGATACGAGTTGCTTGAGACGCCACGCGAAAATCTACGCGCTGCGGTCACGCGCCTGCGCGCAAACGATTGCGCCGGCGCAAACGTGACGATTCCGCACAAGCAAGCCGTCATCGAGTGGCTGGACGACTTGAGCGAGAACGCGCGTCGGATCGGCGCGGTGAACACGATTGTCAAACACGCGGATCGATTGATCGGCGAGAACACGGATGGCTATGGATTTCTCCAATCACTGCGCGACGCCCAGTTCGACACGCGCGGCGCACGCGTCGCAATTCTTGGCGCGGGCGGCGCAGCGCACGCGGTTGCGTTTGCCGCAGCCGACGCCGGCGCGGCGAGTCTCGCGGTGGTGAATCGTACAGAAGCGCACGCGGTTAGGCTCGCTGACGCGCTTCGGCAGCATTTCCCGCAACTCGCCATTACGGTGAACCGCAGTGAAGCGATCAAAGACGCCACTCTCATCGTGAATACAACCTCGGTCGGAATGTCGCCGGACGGGCACGCCTCGCCGATGCCAGGCGAGTTTCCGCGCGACGCGGCAGCATTCGATCTGGTGTATCGTCCGGCGCGCACGCGATTCTTGCGCGACGCGGAGCGCGCCGGCGCGCGGACGATTGGCGGTATCGGAATGTTGGCGCATCAAGGCGCGGCGGCGTTCCGATTGTGGGCGGGACGCGACGCGCCGGTGGATGTGATGACAGCGGCGGCGGCGGCAGTCCTACGCGAGACGGAATACACAATACGAAATACGGAATACGTAATGCGTAACGAGTAGTGCGTAGTGCGTAAAACGCTAAATGGAGATTTGATGTTACGATTTCTCACAGCAGGCGAATCGCACGGACCCGCACTGATCGGCATCGTCGAAGGACTGCCCGCGGGGCTGCGCGTCGATGTCGATGCGGTCCATCGCGACTTGGCGCGCCGGCAA
>DAIDTM010000147.1 GCA_027457205.1 Anaerolineae bacterium
GGCGGACCGTACCTCGGCATCTTTGCGACGAAGGACAAATTCATCCGCCGCACGGCGGGACGCCTCGTCGGGCAAACGAACGACACGCAGGGACGGCGCGGCTTCGTGCTGACGCTGCAAGCGCGCGAGCAGCACATTCGCCGCGAAAAAGCCACGTCGAACATCTGCACGAATCAGGCGCTCAACGCGCTCGCCGCGTGCGTGTACCTCTCGACGCTGGGCAAGTCCGGGCTGCGGCAGGTCGCGGAACTGTTCTACCACAAGGCGCACTACGCCGCGCGCAAGATCAACGCGCTGCCGGGCTATCGCGTCAATCTCAAGCAGGAATTCTTCAACGAGTTCGTCGTCGAGTGCCCGCGCCCGGTCGCCGAGATCAACCAGCGGCTGCAAGAGCAAAAGATCATCGGCGGGTACGATTTATCGAAAGACTATCCGCATCTCGGCAGCGCAATGCTCGTCGCGGTGACGGAGATGAACACGAAGGAACAGATCGATGCGTTAGCGCGCGCGCTCGCGCAAGTGAAAAGTAAAAAGGCAAAAGGTAAAAGCAAGAAATAATCGTCGCGGATCGCCTGGCAGAGGAGTCGCTGTGGAAAAGTTGGACGAGCGAACCTACAAATTCGCGCTCAGAATCGTCAAGCTTGCTTCGGCTCTTCCACGAATGATGACGGGCGAAGTGCTAGGCAAACAAGTCATTCGATCTGGGACTTCTGTGGGAGCCAACATCGAGGAAGCGTATGCCGCCGCGACTCAACGTGATTTCACATACAAAATGCAGATTGCACTGAAAGAGGCGAGAGAAACGCATTACTGGCTTCGTCTGATTAGAGACGCGGGTCTCATGCCGGAAAAGCGAATCGACTCTCTGTTGCAAGAAGCATTGGAAATCAAACTGATCCTCGCCAAGACAGTCATTACAAGTAAAAAGTCGAAAGCCGATTGATTCCATTTTTAGCTTTTAGCTTTTTACTTTTAACTTGAGGGAGCATATATGACAATCACTGCAAATAAACCCGAACCACTGATTTACGAATTAAGTTCGCCGGGACGTAAGAGTGCAGCGCTGCCGGACTGCGACGTTCCAACCACCCAGTTGCCCACTCACCTAATGCGTGATGACCTGCGCCTGCCGGAAGTTTCCGAGGTCGACGTCGTCCGTCATTTTCCGCGTCTCTCACAGAAGAATTACCGCGTCGATCTCGGCATCTATCCGCTCGGATCGTGCACGATGAAGTACAACCCCAAGATCAACGAGGAAGCGGTAAAATTGCGCGGGTTCGCGCAGATTCATCCGTACCAGGATGTGGACACCGTGCAGGGCGCGATGCAGATGATGTACGAATTGCAGGAATACCTCGGCGAGATTTCCGGCTTGCCCGGCGTTACACTCCAGCCCGCCGCGGGCGCGCAGGGCGAATTGACCGGCGTCCTCGTCATCCGCGCGTACCATCGCGCGCGCGGCGACAAGAAACGCGTCAAGGTGCTCGTGCCGGATTCCGCGCACGGCACCAATCCCGCCACATCGTCGATGAGCGGCTTTCAGGTCGTGCAGGTCAAGTCCGATGCGCGCGGCAACGTCGATCTGGACGATTTGAAACGATTGGTTGGCGACGACACCGTTTGCCTGATGCTGACGAATCCCAACACGCTGGGGCTGTTCGAGGAGCACGTACAGCAGGTGTGCCAGATCGTTCACGACGCGGGCGGTCTCGTCTACGGCGATGGCGCGAACCTCAACGCGATCGTCGGCGTCGCGCGTCCGGGCGATCTGGGTTTCGACGTGCTGCACAGCAACTTGCACAAGACCTTCTCCGTGCCCCACGGCGGCGGCGGACCGGGCGCGGGTCCGGTGATGGTACGTGCCGACCTCGCGAAATTCCTGCCTGGACCGAACGTCGTCAAACGCGGCAAACGCTACGAGTTCGCGATGCCGAAGAAATCGGTTGGGCGCGTGAAATCGTTCTACGGCAACTTCCTCGCGCTCGTGCGTGCGTACGCCTACATCCGCTCGTATGGCAAAGAGCACTTGCGCGAGATCGCGGAGAACGCGGTGCTGAATGCGAACTATATGCTGGCGCGGCTGCAAGGCACCTACAGCGCGCCGTATGGCAACCGCCACTGCAAGCACGAGTTCGTGCTGACCGGCACGCCGTTCGCGGAGCAGTACGGCGTGCACACGCTCGACATCGCCAAGCGCATCGAGGACTATGGCTTTTATCCGCCGACGATCTACTTTCCGCTCATCGTGCCCGAATGCATCATGATCGAGCCGACGGAGACGCAGTCGAAGGCAAGTCTCGATGAGTACGTGGACGCGCTGCTCAAGATTGCAGAGGAAGCCAAGACGAATCCACAGTTGCTGCACGACGCGCCGCACGATGCGCCAGTGACACGGCTGGACGACGTGAAAGCCGCGCGCGAATCAGCCCTTGCGATCGGCGTGCTTCTTCATGCTGTGGGGCAGCAGCGTGACGCCGATGAGCGGCGTGAACAGCACCGCGACGATCCACGACGTCAGCAGCGAAACCGCGATGACGACGAACAGCGTGAA
>DAIDTM010000148.1 GCA_027457205.1 Anaerolineae bacterium
TTGCCGGCGACGCGGTGACCAAATTGCCGACGATGGTGCCGCGATTGCGAATCTGCGGAATGCCGATCTCCGCGCACGCGCGCACGAGCGGCGCGGCGCGTTCGCGCAATCGCCGCGACAGCAGAACCTGGCTGTGCGTCACGCCCGCACCGATGCGGATGTAATCGCCGTCTTCACGCACGTACGTCAGATCGGGAATCCGGCTGATGTCGATCAACACCTTAGGCGTACGCAGCCGCTGATCGAGATCAAAGATCAAATCTGTGCCGCCGTTGATAACACGCGCGTCGATGCCATACTGCGCCAACGCCTGCACGGCTTGGTCGATCGATCGGGGTTGAATGTAGGTCTGCCATATCATGGATGCGATTATACCGATGCTTGCCGGTTTTGGCAATTGCGATACGCGTCGTCGGTCGCCGGCGAGCCGTTCACCGGACCTTATGCGAAATACGAAAATCTGCCCACGAAGCAACACGAAGGTCACGAAAAAGCGCAGAAATTTCGATGTTCTTCGTGGACGAAAATGTTATTTCGCGTAAGGTCTACTGGACCGCTTGCCGCACGAACTCGACAGACTCGCGCAGTTTTCGTTCCGCCGCGCGCGGATTCCAGAAACTCAACGCCGTGGGGCTAAGTTCGAGCGTGATCGGACCGGCGTAGCCGTCCTGCGCGAGCAAACGGATCAACTCGCGCAGCGGCAGCTTGCCCGCGCCCGGCAACTGATGTTGCTTGACGTACGAGTGCAACCTCGGCTGCTGCTCGACACGCGCCGTGACGTCGCACAGATCGCTCAGGTGCACGTTCACCAGCCGCTCGCGGAACGACGCGTACGCCTCGACCAACTCCAAGCCCCACGTACCGATGTGCGCGGTGTCGAGCGTCATTGCAAGATCGTGCGCGTCGGCGAACGCGCGCAGTTCTGCCGGCGCGGAAAAGATCAAGCCGTTGCTGTGCTCGGTGAAATACGCGCGATTCTCCAACGCCAGCCGCGTTCCTGCGCCATTCAAGCGCGCTCGCGCCGCGACGACGCCCTCGACAAACTCGCGACCGACGCCCACATTCGCGTCGCGTGAACGCGGCAGGTGAATCACCAGTGTCGTTGCGCCAACGTCTTGCGTCATCTTCAGCGCCCGCGGCAGGAACGGCGCGACGCTGCGAAACGAGCCGCGCCAGCCCGGATATTGGACCAGCGGCGGGTGCGTCGAATACACCGCGAGCGAATACTCTTTGGACAAGCGGCGGACGTACGCGCCGCCGCGCAGTTCCGCTTCCGGACCGATGACGAGTTCGACGCCGTCAAAGCCGGCGCGCTGGGCAATCGCAAAGATCGCGCGCAGCGGATAGGGATACAGACTGCCAGTCGAAAGACTTAGTTTCAAATCAACTCCATGCAATGGGACGCAGATAAACGCGAGTAACCGCCGATGATAGAAGAGATAAAATCTCCGCGTCCATCCGCGTTCATCCGCGTCCTCACAGCCAATTTTCCAACTCACGCACGCAAATGTCGATGGATTTTGCGAGCAGCGCTTCGCCCGCTGCGCGCGTCGCGGCGTGCGGGTCAAGCCCCATGATCCCGTCCGGATATTTCTGCGCGAACGTTTGCAGCGTCACAAAATCGCGCGAGGGCTGCACCGGCGCGTCGCGTCCGGTCAATCGATTCAGTTTCACCGCGTTCGGACGCACCGCCAGCATAAACGCCGTCTCGCCCGGCGACGCGTGCGAGCCAACCTGCGGTCCCAGCGAATCGATGACGACGCGGTACGACTCGGCGTCCGTCCACCACTCGAACGTCTTGGCGCGCAGGTCGGGCAGATCGTCGGCGACGAGGTGCAGCGCGCTGCCGAGCGCGGCGGTGTTGCCGCCGTGTCCATTCACCACGAACACCCGGCGAAAACCGTGGCGGTAGAGCGAGCGAAACAAATCCTCCAGCACCGCGATCAACGTCGTCGGTCGCAGCGAAAGCGTCCCCGGAAATCGGAGATGCTGGTGCGACATACCGAAATTCAGCGTCGGAGCAACCGCAACGCCGCTCCGCTCGCCGACCCCGCGCGCAATCGCCTCCGCCTCGATGTGATCGGTGCCGAGACCCAAATGCCGTCCGTGCTGCTCGGTCGCGCCGAGCGACAGAATCACGCGGTTGTCTTTTTCGAGATATTCTTTCACTTCTTCCCACGACATTTCTGCCAGCAGATTCATTTGCGCCTCTATTAGCACTGCTCTGAGATAACGATCTATCCACGAAGCGCACGAAGAAGCGCGCATCATTCTTGTTTTCTTCGCGACCTTCGCGCCCCTCGCGGGCAGCAATCCGTTTTCCGAACAATGACAGATACGAAACGTCAGCGATTATACACGCGCAAGAAGATTACCGCAACCGTTTGCCCAAGCGCGGTTTTCAGTGTAAAATAGCCGTATTCCACTCAATGGAGAGATACTATGGCTGAATTGGATCGCAACCTCGCAATGGAATTGGTGCGCGTCACCGAGAGCGCCGCGCTCGCCGCCGCACGCTGGATGGGACGAAACGAAAAGGAAAAAGCCGATGCCGCCGCGGTCGATGCGATGCGGCTCTTGCTCGATTCGGTCGTGGTGGACGGCTTGGTCGTGATCGGCGAAGGCGAGAAGGATCACGCGCCGATGCTGTACAACTGCTAACGCATCGGCGTCCTGTCCGCGCGCGCCAGCCGCGCGCGCGCCGCGTCGGTCGATCAGACGCAGGTCCCCACCGTCGACATCGCCGTCGATCCGATTGACGGCACGCGCCCGCTCGCGCTCGGCTTGCCGAACGCGCTGTCGGTCGTCGCCGTCGCGGAACGCGGCTCGATGTTTGCGCCGGGGCACATCGTCTACATGGACAAGCTCGCCGTCGGTCCTGCCGCGCGCGGCAAGATCGACATCGCCGCGCCGGTCGTCGACAATTTGAAAGCGATCGCGCAGGCGAAGGGCAAACAGGTCAACGACCTCACCGTCGTCATCCTCGACCGACCGCGCAACGCGCAGTACATCGCCGATTGCCGCGCGTGCGGCGCGCGCTTGAAACTCATCACCGATGGCGACGTCGCCGCCGGGTTATCGACCGCGCTCGACGGCACCGGCGTCGATGTGTTGATGGGCATTGGCGGATCGCCGGAGGGCGTCATCACCGCGAGCGCGCTGAAATGTATGGGCGGCGAAATCCAGTGCCGCCTGTGGCCCCGCGATGAATCGGAAAAAAAGTACGCGCTCGAGATGGGCTATCGGCTAGACAAGACGCTGGGCATCGACGACCTGGTCCACAGCGACAATGTATTCTTTTCCGCGACCGGCATCACCGACGGCGAGTTGCTGCGCGGCGTCCATTACATCAGCGGCGGCGCGACGACCGATTCGCTCGTGATGCGCTCGCGTTCTGGCACCGTCCGCCGCATCCAAGCGACGCATCGGTGGGAGAAGCTGACCAAGTTCTCCAGTGTAGAGTATATGAGCGATTAATCAAGCCGTAACAAACCGAATGCCCTCCTTTCACGGAGGGCATTCTTATTTTCGATCAAACCGCGCGGTGCGCGCGGCGATTACGGTTGCGTCACGGCGAACGTCGTTCCCGCGCTGCGACCGAACACATCCGGGAAGTACGTCTCCCACGCGCGCGCCGGCAGCGTGCGGAATTGACCGGCGACGCTGGCGCGCATCAGGTAGGTGTACTCGTACGTCCCGCGCGGCAGGAAGGTGGAGAAGAGCGCGACGCGGTCGTCGCGAATCTCCGAGTGCGCCCAGTAACTCCAGTACGGCTGGAAGAATCGATAGAACGGCGATTGTGGTTGCTGCTGCGGCTCTGCCGGGGTCAGTTGCTTTTGCAACTGCGGACTCTGCGCCGCCGCGCTCGATGTCTGGAGCGTCGTGTCCACCGCTTCAAAGCCAGCGGGCAGCCGGTCTTCCAGCGCTAGATAGTTCAAGTCGGTTGGCGCGATCAGCGTCAACACCACCTGCACATAGTCGCCGACCTTGGCGGACTGGATGATCTGCCCGGTCGGTTTGAGCGTTGCTGGATCGACCGCCTCGTACTGCCGCGCGACGAGGATGCCCCGGTTCAGCGCGGGGATGTTCTGGACCGGCAGATAGTAGTTCAGGTACGCGCTGTAGTACAGCCGACCCGGACCCGCGCTGCGCGTGATCACCAAATCGTTCGCGGCGTTCTGCACCAAATCCTTGATCGCCACGCTCAACGTCTTGGGCTGATCGATGTTCGATGGGGTCACGCTGCCATCGCCAATCGATTTGCCGTTCAGCGTCGCCTGATAGGTATAGTTGCCTTGCAGCTCGCCGGTCGATTGCATGAACTGCGTCAGCGCCAGCACCGCCCACGCGGTCTCCTGCGTCGTCGCCCAGTGATTCTGAATGCGCGCTGCCATCAGCCAGCGCACCGCGCTCGATAACGTGGCGGAGGGCGTACCTTGCCCCGCGCGCGACAACGCCAAGATGACGAGCGCGGTCGTGCGCGTGTTCGTGTTCATCGTCCAGAAATCGGTGTGGGCTTCTTCCCAGTGCATGCCGCTGGCGCTCTGAACCGCCGCGCTTGCCAAGTCGGATTGCAGCGTCTGCGCCTGCGGCTGCTTCAAGCGCAGCAACGTCATCAGCAAGAACGCCTTGCCATAGTTGCTCAAGTTGGCGCGTTGATCGTACAGCGCAACCGCGCGGCTATTGTCCACGCGTCCCATCTCGCCCAGCACGAAGACGACGAACGCGCGCTCGTTGTAGGCATAGCCCTGCTTCACGTCGAGCGGCTGGTTGAGATAGCGCGTCAGGTACTGCACCGCGCGATCCATCACATTTTGATCGACGGCAAAGCCCGCCTGCTGCGCGTTGTACAGTCCAAGCAGCGCGTACGCCGTCAGCGTCGGCGTGCTCGCGTCGTTCGCCCACCAGCCCCAGCCGCCGTCGCCATTCTGCAGCGAGTACAGCCGCTGCACCGCGCTGCTGATGTTCGTCTCCAGTTGGCTCTTCAAGTCGGGACGCGCGATGCCGAGCTGTTTCAGCGCCTGGTACGTCGCCACGTTCGGGAAGAATTGGCTAACGGTCTCTTCGGTGCTGGCGTACGGATACGCCTTGAGATAGTTCAGCCCATTGAGACTCACCGCCGCGAGCGACGGATCGAGTTCGATTTGTAGATTGCCCGCGCTCGTATCGATGCCGGACGGCAGTTGAATTTGCTCCGCGGTCTTGGTGTCCACCTGACCGGCGGTGGCGACCGTCTCAACCGAAGTCGGTCGCTCGACCGGCAGCGTTTGCTCGACGGCGTCTTGCAAGTTGCCGCCGCTGACGCTGAATTTGACGACGACCTGATCGACTGGATTCACCGTCGTGTCCCATCCAACTTTCGCCGCGCTGTGCGCGTGAATCGTCAGCGGCTGCTGTGCGTTGCCGCTCAGCGACAACCCCTGCGCGTCGAGCGACACGTTCGCGCTGATGTCTTGATCGGTATTGTTGTTGACGACCGCCTCGAGATGCGCCTGATCGCCGACGACGAAAAAGCGCGGCGTCACCGGTCGGACGAGCAAGTCTTTGGTGCTGACGATGTCTGCGCTCGCCATGCCGACCTGGGTCGCGACAGTCACACCCTTGGCTGTCAAGTTCCACGTCGTCAGATTGTCCGGCAGTGGAATGCTCACCTGCGCGCGCCCCGACGCATCGGTCACGACGTTCGCGTTCCAGAACGCCGTGTCGACAAAGTTGCGGCGCACCGGCTGCAAGTTCGGTCCCCCACCGCCGCCGCCCTTGACGCCCGGCGTGAGCGTCAGATTGACGCGCTCGACCGAACGCGCGAGCGATGCCGCCGTCGTTACGCCGATACCGCGCTGACCATAGAACGCGTCCAGCGGCGACTGCGACTGGTCGCTGACCAGCGACTGCACCGCCTTGTCTACGAGCGCGACCGAGAACTCGGCTTGCGCCGGCTTACCGAGATAATCGTTCGCTTGGATGCTGAACGTCGCCGTTTCGCCGGGTGCATAGTGCGTCCTCTTGTTTGGCGTCAGCGTGATCTGCAATTGCTTCTGCACGGTGGAAACCGACAAGTTGGTGTAGCCGAGTTTGAATTGCGGCAGCGGACTGTCGGCTCCGCGTCCCTTGACCAGCATTACCGAGACGAAAACGTTCGGCGCGTAATTCGGTCCGATCGGAATTTGGACGCGCGCGCTGTTGCCTTGCAGCGTCAGATGGCGCACCTCCATAATCGTCCCGCGCTCGATGGTCAAGAGCGCGTCGGCGTTCGCGAACGGCGCGGGAATCAGCACTGTCGCGGTATCGCCGGGCGCGTACTGTTTTTTATCGGCGACGAGTTCGATGCGGTCGTTGTTGTCGATCCGCCAGTTGACGAACTGCTGACTCGACACCCACAGGTACGTCGCGCTGTGAATCGCGTTGCCCGCCGCGTCCTTTCCATCGCCGACGATTTTATATTCACCGCCGATGGGAGGCGTAAAGCGCGCGACGGCGAAACCGTTCGCATCGGTCGTGACGTTGACCTGCGAGACCAGCGTATCGGTGTAGGCGCTCTGCCAGAGCAGACTGCCGTCGGACTGTTTCACCTGAACGTTGTACCACTTGTGCTCGTAGAACGACAGCGCAACCGTTTGATTCGTCACCGTGACGCCCTTCGTATCCACGGTGATCGCGTCGACCGCCGCCGGCTGCCCCACCGTGCCGATGTAGCGCTCCGGGCGCAAGCCGATGTAAAAGTTGCCTTTGTGTACCGGAACGACGACGCGGCTGGAAACCGCTTGATTGTTGATGTCGGTCACTTGCGCTTCGATGGTAAAGTTCTGGCTGAGCGGAAAATCTTTCAGGTCGGCAGGGACTTGGAAATGGAAATGCCCCGATGCGTCTAGCGTGCCCTTGCCTTCGCGGATCACGCCGCCCTGCTCGAGCCGCGACGCGATCAAGTCCGCGTCCGTGAAATCCCAATAACCCTGGAGCGTGCTCGGCTGAAAGTAATAGTCGTCGCTCAAGAGCCGCCAGGTCAGCGCCGCGTTGCCGACGCCGCCGCCAAAAAAGTACGTTGCGTTCACGTCGACGTTGATGGTATCGCCGTTGATGTATTCCGGCTTGTTGGTCTGTACCGTGACCTGGAACTGCGGCGTGACGTACTCCGCCACCTGGAAACCAACGCCGCTGTAGAATTGATTTGGCTCAGCCCCCAGTTGAATGCTCAAATTGTAATAGCCAATCGACGCGGCGTCGCTCAAGACCAGTTGACCGCTGAATGTGCCAAAGCGATCGAGCGGCAAGCTTTGCTTGTAAATCTGCTTGCCCTGGTCGTCCGTCACCGTGACCGGCACCGCCGTCACATCGGTCGGCAGACTGTACTGCCCGTCGTGGTCGATTCGCAGGATGCCTTTGAAGTCAACCGTCTGCCCTGGACGATACACCGAGCGGTCGGTGTAGACGTTCGCGTAATAGTGCTGCGCTTGCAATTGCGTCGGCAGATTGAAATCCCAGGTCGCGATGCCGGCGTTCCAATCGCTGCCGACCGCGGCGACGACCTGCCCGTTCGTCTCGCTCAGCGCGTAGACGGGATCGAACGCGTTGACCTGCGCGAACGTCGCGCGGAATACGCCGTCCGCGTCCGATTGTCCGGAAGCCAGCCGCGCGCCGGTCGGACCGTAGAGCGTGAGCGGCTGATTTGCCACGGGCTTGCCGGATTTCAAATCGGTGACCCAGACGAGCGCGTTGGTTTCGGTGCGTTTGAGCGCGAGGTTGAGACCGGAGACGACGAGGAGGTGCTTGGCGACATTCTTGACGCCGGGCGCAGTCGCTTGCAAAAAGTACACGCCGGACGGCAGTGGCGAGCCATCTGTTGTGAGCGTCGTCGAGACCAAACTCGTCGCGTTCAACGGCGCTTGCGGCGTGACTGCCCAGCCGCGCAGCAGGTTCGCGCTGGTGGGCGTATAGTTTTGCAGCGATTGAAAAAACTTGACGCCGATCAAGCCCAGCAAATCAGTACGACTGACCGCGTAGAGTTTGTAATCGATCTCCTTGACGTTCGTCTCCGTCGCGACGATTTGCTGCGATCCGTTGGCATCGTACATTCCGAGTTCACTCGGCACATTGAGGAAGAGCGACGGCGCGAGCGGCGCGGTCGTGAAATGCACGACGACATCCTTGCTCAGTTTCTCGCCGTAGCGCGTGACGGAGTCCGCGCCAATCGTCACGGCGTACGCCTGCGATGGTTTCCATCCGCCGGTGATGCGTGCTGTCGTATCGTTGCCCGTACCACCTTTCGTGCTTTCCCAAAACGTCGATTGATCGGTGATCGTTGGAACGATGGTCACCTTGAGACTGTCGTGATTCATCGGCGACGCGAACTGGATGAGAAAGCCATTGCCGACATCGCCGTTCTGCGAGCCGTCCGCCGGCGTCGTCGAAAGCACGCCCGGCGCAGGCGTCGTCTTGAACGTCCAAGTCGCGTCTTTTGTCGTCGCGGCGGCATGGTTGATGTCTTGCGCGCCAGCTTTGAGCGTTGCGACGTACGTCTGGTTGAACGCCAGTGGCGTCGCAGGCACAAAGCGCATGACCGTGCCTTGCCATTCGATGTTGCCGGCGGCAGCCGCGCCGGTATCTTGTCGCGTGACACTAAACCGTGATTCCGTCGAGGCGCGGTCCATCTCGGTGTTGAACGTCACCGTGATCGGCTGACTCACGCCGGCGTAAATCGTGTTGTCGGCAGGATCGGTCTTGACGATCGCCGGCGACGCGGTGGTGAACGACCAGGAATAACCAGCCAACGATTCGCCCAACAAATCTTTCAACGGCGCGACGGTGACAGTGTACTGCGTCGCGACGGTGAGGTCTTGGCTGGGAGTGTACGCGTAGGTCGAGGTGTTGATCCACTGCCCCGCGCCGGCGACCGTGGGCTGAATCGTCAACGGCTGTGTCAGCGATTGCTGCGCTTCGATGGCGGTCAGTGGCACGACCGGATGGTTGAACTGCGCGACGATGCGCGTCTGATCTTTGGCAACTGGCACATCGGCGGTGTTGCTGATCGGCTGCGTCGCGAGGACGGTCAGCGGTTCGTTTGTGATGCCGGTGGGAAACAAACTGCCGGGGACCGGCGTTGCGGTGGACGATGCCACAGGCGACGCTGGAGGCGGCGGTGTCGCCGTTGCCTGCGGCGCGGCTGCGCCTCCACCACTGCACGCGACGAGAAGAACGAGAATGAGGAGCGTCCACACAACAGCATAGCGAGATGTCGGCATTTTTCTTTTTCCTCTGTGAAAGTTACCAAAAATACGACGTTCGACACGTGGATTTTGTTCCGCCGTGATTGCGTCTTCGCTAGTCGCCTTTCTGCACCTGGAACTGCACCGGCGCGCTTGCAACGCGCGTGCCGCCGGCGTCTACGCCAACCGCCTGCGCGGTGTGATTGCCCGGCGTCAACTGCCACAGCGCGCGATACGGCAGACTCGTCAACGTCGCAATCGGCTGACCATCCACAAGCAACTGCACCTGGCTCAACAGATTCGCGCTCGTTGGCTGCGCCGAAATTTCGATGCGCTGCCCGTCGAGCGGAAGCTGCCCGCTGATCAAGAACGTCGAATTGGGCAGCGGGTTCGTCAGGACGAGCGGCGCGCTCGGCGTGGTCGTCGACGATGGCGCGTTGTTTACGTTGGCAACCTGCCCACGACAATCCAGCGTCGGCGGCTGCGCGATGCCCTGCTGGCGGCCCCAGTCCTGCGCGTCCGGCGGCAGGATGTGGTACACGCGCCCGATGCGCGGACCGCGGCATCCATCCGCCCACAACAGCCCCGTCGTTTCGTCGATCTCAACGGAACGATACGTATCGTCGTAGCGCGTTGGCTGCGTGCCATCGATAAAAATTTCGTCGCGGACGCGCGGGCAGTCCGGCGTTGGCAAGAGTCCCGACGAATCACACACTTGAACGTCGACCAAGCCGGGCGGTCGCTTGAAATCCTGAATCGGTTTACCCTTTTCCGCCGCTTGCATAAAATCGTGCCAGATTGGTCCCGCGCCGGTGATGCCGGTGATCTGGTACATCGGCGTATTGTCCGCGTTACCCACCCAGACGCCGGTCGCGAGATCTGGCGTGTAGCCGACCGTCCAGTTGTCGCGGAAATCGGTCGTCGTGCCGGTCTTGGCTGCCGCCGGTCGATCCAGGCGCAGCACGCTGTCCTCGCCAAACGCCGAAATGCGCGCCGAGTTATCGGAAAGAATATTCGTGACGAGGTAAGCAACCTGCGGACTGACCGCTTGCGTTGGCGCGTTGTCGGTCTGCCACGGCTTGCCGTTGACCGAAAGGATCGCGATGGGCGTGACGCGTTGTCCGTTGTTGGCAAAGCCGGCGTACGCCGCCGTCAGATCGAGCAGCTTGACCTCGCCGCCGCCCAGCGTCAGCGCAAGACCGAACCGGGTGGGGTCGTCAAACGTCGAAATGCCCAGCCGCCGCGCCGTATCGATCATCGCCGGGATGCCGACGTACTGGAGCACCTTGACCGCGACCATGTTCGACGAAGTGGCGAGCGCCTGCCGCAGCGAAATCGGTCCGTGCCAGGCGAGATCGTAATTGAGCGGCTGATACGGCTGGTTCTCCTTGGTCATAAACGTCGTCGGCACATCCGAGAAAACGCTGGCGGGCGTCAAGCCATCCGCGAACGCGGTTGCGTACGTGATCGGCTTGATCGACGAGCCGGGCTGGCGATCAGCGAGCGCGACGTTGACCGCGCCGTCGATGCTCTTATCGAAATAGTTCGCGCTGCCGACCATCGCGAGAATCTGCCCGTTCGCCGGGTCGATGGCGACCAGCGCGGCGTCGTGCACGTTGTAATCCGGCGCGCCCTGATCGCGCGTTTGCTGCTGCAGCGCGGCGAGTTGCTGCTGAATGATCGACTGCGCTTGATCTTGCAAATTCAAGTCGAGCGTCGTGACGACGTTCAAGCCGCCGTGATCGACCTGCTCCGTGCCGTACCGCGCTTCCAGCAGATCGCGGACATAGTTGACAAAGTGCGGCGCGCGCAGCGTATCGGCGACGGCGGGGCTGGCAAAATGCAGCGGCTCTTGCTCCGCCAACTGCGCCTGATGCTCGGTGATGTCGCCATCCTTGACCATCAATCCCAGGACGATGTGCTGGCGCGCCTGCGCGTCGTCGAGATTGACGAGCGGATCGTAGAGCGTCGGCGATTGAAGCATCCCGGCGAGCAACGCCGACTCGGCAAGGTCAAGATCGCGCGCCGGTTTGTCGAAGTACGTTTGGGCGGCGGCTTGCACTCCGTACGACAGATTGCCGAAATAGACGTTGTTGAGGTACAGATCGAGAATCTGGTCCTTGGTGAACGTCTGCGTCATTCGCAGCGCGAGGATCACCTCGCGAATCTTGCGCGTGAAGGTGCGCGACTCGCGCTCTTGCCGCGAGAGCAGCACATCGCGCGCGAGCTGCTGCGTGATCGTGCTGCCGCCGGCGACGATGCCGCCGGCGCGCAAGTCCTGCCACGCCGCGCGCGCGATGCCGATGGGATCGATGCCGGGATTCTCATAGAAGCTCGAATCCTCGACAGCAATCGTCGCTTGGCGCAGATAAAGCGGAATTTCGTTGAGCGGCACGCGCGTCCGCCGCCCGGCGCGCGGATCGACGATTTCGTACAGCAGGCGACCGTTGCGGTCGTAGATTTTCGTCGAATCGGGTGCGGTGCGCGTGAGCAGCGCGTCCGGCGAGGGCAAATCGCCTGCCAGACCGACGTAGCCCGCGCCGATCAGAATCAGCAGACCGACGCCAAGGAAAAGGGTGAGCAGGGCACGCTTGGAGTGCGCCGTTCGCGCGGCGAGCGTCGAAAGTGATTTAACCAGACTGGACATCCATCGTCGCATTGACCATCGAATCCGTTTCGCGGAGGAGAGACCGAGCAGAGGCAGATGCGTCATCAACCGATGCGCTCTCAGAATAGCACCAAAACGAAATACCGGCAAGTGCGCGCGTTAATGACGCGCCATCGGGATGCCTTGGCGCATCGCGTCCCCGCGAGCAGATGATGGAGTTCGCGGCAGCCAGCCCATTTCTCGCCCTTGCGGATCGGTTACGCGCGATTCAACACGCATTTGCGCTAGTTTTCTTGCATGTTGTCAAGATAAAAGCAAAAACCCGCCCCGGTACATTGACCAGAGCGGGCGACTGTGCTACACTCCTTTGGAACACATGATGCCGAGTCCTGCTGCGTTGACCGCGCCGCTCTAGCACGTCGATTGCAATGCGACCAAGGGGTCAAACGATGCAAACGAAAATCGTCCTCCTGATTCTAGTTTCTCTGGTGGTCGCGTGCTCGCCCCAAATTCCCGCTCCGTCCACGCCGACCATCCCCACGCCGGCACCCACACCCACGCGCGCGTCGGCGCGCACGGCAACGCCGCCGCCGGTGATCGCGCTCACCGCGCCGGCGGTCCAACAGCGCGTGCCGCTGAGCAATCTCCCCGGCGCGGGACGCGACCCGTACGCCATCGCGCAGCTCGGCGATAAGGTCTATACCGCGAACGCGACGACCGACAACGTCGCGGTGATTCAGAACTACCGCGTCGTCAAGTTCATCCC
>DAIDTM010000149.1 GCA_027457205.1 Anaerolineae bacterium
CGACTTGCCGTTGACTTCGCTAATCGCTTTCTGCGCGTCCTCGTCCGTCGCCATTTCGACGAACGCAAAACCCTTCGAGCGACCCGATTCGCGCTCAGTCACGACGGTCACGGAAGCGACGTTTGCGACCCCGGCGAACAATTGGCGCAGGTCATCCTCCGTAGTCTGGTACGACAGATTTCCAACGAACAATCTCGTGCTCATTCCAATCTCCTGTTGGATCGTGCAAAACAAGAACGGTTTCGACTGAAGGACGCGCGCCTGATCGCGCTAGGATGGGGTCGCGATTAACCTTCCTCGTGGTCCTGGCGCAGTCGCTGCATGCGCGCGCGGCGACGACCTTTGCGCTCATCCATGCGACGCTGCTCGCCTTTCGGAACGAACCAGCGGCGGCGGCGCAGGTCCTTCATCACGCCGCCTTCCATCACTTCTTTGTTGAAGCGACGCAACAGACTGTCGAAGGACTCGCCTTCTCTTAGTTTGACAGACACAACCGATACACCCTCTTTCTCTTTATGATTTATTACAACGATTGCACAGCAAACCGCCAAGCCCACTTGGCTTGGCGGTCCTTCCGCAGACCCGTGATGCTACACGCCCATCATACCATTTGAATTATGAATTGTCAAATGCAATTTTGCCCGCGCGCCCTCTAGCGCACGGACAAGCCCAGCCACGCCAGGTTCCAATCGCGTCCGCCGTCAAATCCCTGCAAATTGTTGCCGTCGCCATTGCCCTGAACGAGAAAGGTACGCCCATTGTTGCGAAAGATATTGTTCGTCACCTGGTTGTTCGTCGAGTCCAATAAGTGGACTGCGATCGAATTCGATTGGAGCGTGTTGCCGCACAAACAGTTGCCGTACGAACGATAGTCGCCGGGCGGCAGCCACGCATACGCCGTTGGGTCGTACGATTCCGAATAGAAAAACATACCTTCGTTGCTGCTGATGATCTGATTGCCCGAGACGGTGGTGCCGTGACTGTTCGACGAAATGATGCCGTGATTGCTCATCCCGATAATCGTATTGTTCTTGATTTCGTTATCGTGCGCGAAACCGAGCCAGACGCCGTCCAGCCCATTGTGAATCTGGTTGTTGTCGATTTTGTTGCCCGTGCAAAAACTCACTTCGACCGCATTGTAGAGCACCGAGTTGATCGTATTGCCGATAATGGTGTTGTTGTTGCCGCACGGCAGCGCGTGCGCTTTGATAAAGATGCCGTTGCCGTTTCGCCCGGTCACCGTATTATTCGCGATCAGATTGCCGTTCGAACCATTTTGCACGACGATGCCGCCGGCGTCGCAGCCAAAGCCGACCGTGCCCGCGCCCCAGGTGCATTTGCGAACATTGTCCGCCGTCGTATTGCCGGACGCTTCGCTGTTCTGCGTCTGCAAAAAGTTGATGCCCCACGCCGAATTGTTCGACGACGTGTTGCCGCGCACGACGATACCGTTCGAGGAGCGTACATCGATGCCGATCGCCTGATTCAGCGTCGTGTTGTTTAGGATCTGCGAGCTGGTCGTATTGTTCAGTCGAATGCCGCCGCCTTCGGTCATGCCGAGAAATTTTCCAAACCGCGTCGCCGGGTCGGTATCGTCATAGTTATTCGAACTGTCGTTGTTCTGGATCACTAGATGGTCGCCCGCCTCGACATAGATGCCATAGGTGAAATTCGAGACGTGGCAGTTCTGGACCTGGACATACGCCGGGGTTTCCAGATTCAGTAGACCGTACTTGTGAATGGCGATGCCGTAGCCGGTGAAATTCGCGCCGCGGATCGCGTGCCCCGCGCAGTCCAGAACTACATGGCTGGTCTGAACCGAGATGCACTCACCGCTCGCACTCAAGTCATTGCTCAACCGGTAGTTGCCCGATTCATCGATGGTGCCGCACGCCGAAACCGCGTTCCAGGGTACCGGCGTCGGCGGGCGCGGCGTGGGTGAACGCGTGGGCGAAGGAGGCACCGTGGGCGAGGGCGGCAACGTCGGCGTTGGCGTCAGCGATGGCGTCGGCGTGGCAGACGGCGTGAGCGTGTTGGTCGGCGTTGCCGTACGCGTAGGGGTGCGCGTCATTGTCGGCGTCGCAGTGGGCGGAGTGCTGGTCAGCATTGCGATAAAGACACTCGTTGCCTGCGCGACCGCGGTGCGCGCCGCGACGATGCTCTCCGCGCGATCGTACTGATCGACCAGCAGCGCGAATACGCCCATGGCGACCAGACCGACCACCGTCGTTTCGATAACGACGAGAACCGGCAGTGTTTTGTTGCGTGCCGTGCGCGCTTTGATGGTTGCCATCGCCGCAAATTCTAGCACAGCCGGCGCGCGGTGTCAATTCGTCTTATGCAACCATCGTGCGCCAACGCGTTGACACGCTGAGGAAGGCGCGTTATACTTTCGTGAACGAAACGTAATCCATTGGATTGTATGCTACGACTAGTCATCGGCATCGTGATTTTTCTCGTGACGCTAGCCGTCATCGTAGCGCGCCCTCATCGTATCAACGAAGCCATGGCGGCAGGGGGCGGCGCGGTGGTCATGCTGCTCGGTCAATTCATTCGCCCTGCCGAGGCGGTGAGCGTGTTGGCAAACGAGTGGAACGTCTTCGGGTTCTTCCTCGGTTTGATGACCGTGTCAGCGCTCGCGGATGAAGCGGGCATCTTTGAAACGTTCGCCTGGCTGGCGGGCAAATGGGGCAAAGGGTACGCGCGGCGTTTGTATTTCGCCGTGTTTCTGGTCGGAACGCTCATCACCGTATTTCTTTCCAACGATGCCACCGCGCTGATTCTCACACCAGTCGTGTACGCGCTCGTGACGCGTTTGCGCTTGCCAGTGCTGCCGTTTATGTTCGCGTGCACGTTCATCGCCGACACAGCCTCGTTTGTTCTGCCCGTGAGCAACCCCATCAACATTCTTGTCCTCAATTCGTTCCACAGCGACTTGGGAACATTCCTCCGCTACTTGCTGCTGCCCAGTCTCTTCTGCATCGCGTTCAATACGCTGCTCTTTGCGTGGCTCTTTCGCCACGATTTGAACCTACGATACGATCTGTCCGATCTTACGCCCGCGCCATCGGGCAACCGGGGCTTGATCCGTTTTGCCACCGCTGGCTTGGGGATCATCGCCGTAGCCTACCTCGTCGCCTCCGTGGAACAATTTCCGCTCTCGATCGTCGCGCTGAGCGGCGCGGGCATGCTACTCCTCGGCGCGAGGTACTTCCATCGTCTGGATGTGAACAAACTGCGCCGTGAAATTTCATGGTCCTTGTTTGTGTTCATCGGCGGAATGTTTATCGTCGTGCGCGCGGTCGAGAATTTGGGACTGACTGCCGCGTTCGGGAATCGTTTGCTACAACTGGCTGGCGCAAATCCATTGACGGCGATTGCATTGACCGCCGGCAGCACGGCGCTTGGCGCAAACCTAATCAACAACGTACCGATGGCGCTCGTGATGATCTCCGCCGTGCGCGAGATGCTAAGGGTGCCGCTCGGTCATCCGGCGCTGATTTACGCGACGATCTTGGGCGCAGATTTGGGCCCAAATCTGACAACGGTCGGTTCGCTGGCGACCATGCTGTGGCTCTTGATTCTGCGTCGCAAAGGATTAGAGATTTCAACACTCGAATATTTTAAACTCGGCGTGACCGTCGTGCCATTGATGCTTTTGATCGGGTCGCTGCTCATTTGGGTGCGGCTGTAAACACAACGCGGGCGACGCGGTCGTTGGCGGCAAGTCGCGTTATTCGTGAGCCGGGCATCGGAGGAGGCGCAATGGAAATTCTGTGTGCGATCGGCGAACGGCGCGGCGTCGAATTGATTCAGCGAGTCGCGGAAACGCTGCCGAATGATTCGTCGCTGATTTTGCTCCACGTAATTAACACGGGACCACGCCGCGATCTGGAGACGGTTGGGGGACCGTTGCGCCACGTGCCCGTCCGGGAGCACAACGTGGATGCGGCTGAAGAAACGGCAGGACGCAACGCGTTGGAGGAAGCGCTGGCAGCGGCGCGCGCCACTGGATTTGCAGCGGAGACGCGACTGGAGCGCGGCAACCCGGAGCACGTAATCGTCGAGATAGCGCAGCAGGTGAACGCGTCGCTAGTTACGCTGCACGCTCGCGAGAATTTCCACGGGCACCCGCGGCAAGGTCCGCCTTCGGTTGGACACATCGCGCGTTTTGTGCTCGATCACGCGCCGGCTTACGTGTTGCTGTTCCGCGAAAGAACTTGACCGAAATCCGTTCTATGAATCCGCGCGCAGCCGATACCCCACACCAGGTTCTGTGAGAATGTAGCGCGGTCGGGTTGGATCAGTTTCGATTTTGCGGCGCAGGTTACTGATGTTCACGCGCAGAATGTGCGTTTCGCCATCGTAACCCGCGCCCCACACTTGGCGCAGGAGCTGATGATGCGTCAGCACTTTACCGGCGTTGACCACGAGGACGCGCAACACGTCGTATTCTGTGGGCGTCAGTTGCACCTCCCGCCCGGCAACCGTGACGACGCGGCGCGCCAAATCGACTTGCAGTTCATCCGTCGTAAAAACCGGCTCGGTCGACGGCGCGGTCCGCCGCATCGCCACGCGTATCCGCGCCAGCAATTCACCGATGCCGAACGGCTTGGTCAGATAATCGTCTGCGCCCGCGTCGAGCGCAGCGATTTTGTCTTGCTCGTGTTCGCGCACCGAAAGAATCAGGATCGGAATCTTCGTCCACTCGCGCAGCTGCTGCGTGACGGCAATGCCATCCATATCCGGCAGCCCCAGATCGAGAATAACCAAATCCGGACGATGCGCGATGACCGCGGAGAGCGCATCGCGTCCGGTCGCGGCTTCAAAGACTTGATGCCCGTGCGCGCCAAGCGACGCGCGTAGGAACTTGCGGATCGACGCCTCGTCGTCTACCACCAATACGCGCAATCCTAAATCCGTCACGCGACTTGTCCCTTTGCCAGCGGTAACGCCAGCGTGATGGTCGTACCTCCGCCTTCGCGGTTCTCGGCTTTGATGCTACCGCCGTGCGCCTCGACGATGCCCTTGCAAATCGCCAAGCCCAGCCCGGTGCCGTTGACGCCGCCGGGTCGCTGCACGCGATAAAACTTGTCAAAAACGCGCGTCAAGTCTTCGGGCGGAATGCCGATACCGCGATCGGCGATCTGGATTTCCAGGTTCGCGCCTACCAGGCGCGCAATAACCTCGATTGGCTCAGCCGGCGGCGAGTATTTGATCGCATTGTCCTGCAGATTGACCAGCACCTGCACCATCAGCACGAAATCCATCGGCACGAGCGGCAGTTCCGGCGGAACGTGCACGTCTACGCGTCGGTCTTTGAGCGGGACGTTCAAACCGTCGAGCGCGGAGCCGATGACGTCCTGCACGTCGCACGGTTCCTGCTTGGCGTGAATCGCGCCGGCTTCCACCCGCGTCATATCGAGCAGATTGCCCACGAGGTGATTGAGTCGCTCTGCCTCTGCCGACGCGGTATCGATGAGACTCTTGCGCGTGTCACCATCAAGATGTACTCCGTCTTCCTGCAGACTCGAAAGCGCGCCAGTGATCGAAACGAGCGGCGTGCGGAGGTCGTGCGAAATAGAATTGAGCAGCGCGGTTTCAAGTTTCTCGGTCGCTTGCAGCAACTGCGCCTGACGCGCCTGCTCCGCGAGTTGCGCGCGCTCGATCGCCAGCGCTGCCTGGTTAGCAAACGATTCGAGCAGGCGCGCTTGACCTTGCGTAAGATAGGATGACGGATTGGTCGGCTTGACGCCCAAGACACCGACTACGCCGCGCGGCGTCTTGAGGGGACGGCAGTGAATCGGCGCAGCAGGCAGCGTATCCGTACCGCGACCGGCGGGTTCGTTATGCTGGTACGCCCAGGTTGCCACAGCAAATTCGTTTTCGCTGAGTGTAAGACCAGGATTGGCTACGCGCACCTTGAGCGTATCGCCTTCAGGCAGCAAGACGGCGATTTCGCGGCTGAAGGTTTGGTTGACATGCTTGATGACGGCTTGCAGGATTCCTTCAATGCCGCTCATCGCCGCGAGATCGCGCGTGAATTCGTAGAGTTCCGCGGTCTGCGCCTCGCGCTGCTGCGCCGCGTCGGCTTGTTCACGGACGCGAACGGTGAGCGCGCTGATCACCAAGCCAACAATCAAAAGTCCAATGAACGTTAGAATGTATTGAGTATCGGTTACTTGAAAAGTGAAGACGGGCGGAACGAAGAAATAATCCAATGCCAATACGCCTAACACCGCCGCGACAACCGAGGGTCCGCGTCCCAAATACGCCGCCGCGACGACCACCACGACGAGGTACAACATGACCAGGTTGGCTGGATCGATAATGGAATGAAGCGGAAAGCCGAGCAGGGTTGCCGCCGCGACCAGACCCACGCTCAGCGCGTATCGCCGCAGTGGGCGATGGGGTTGCCATTCGCTTGTCTCCACGGCTGGCGAGGTTTCAACTTCGCCGCTGATCACGTAGACATCGATGCGACCGCTCTGACGGATGATTTGGTCAACCACCGATCCGCGCAGAAACTCGAGCAGGCGCGGGCGTACCGGTTTGCCGGCGATGATTTTAGTGATGTTGTGCGAGCGCGCGTACTGAACGACCGTGGCGGCGACGGCAATACTCGGCACCGTCACCGTCTTGGCGCCCAGTTCTTCGGCAAGGTGGAGCATCCGCTCGATGCGCCCGCGTTGCTGCCGCGACAACCGCGCGTGATTCGGCGTTTCAACGTAAACCGCGAGCCACTCGGCGTCCAGTTCGTCGGCAAGACGGCGCGCGGTGCGGATCAGCCGCTCGCTCAACGCGCCGGGGCTGACGCAAACGAGCAAACGCTCTTTCGCCGCCCACGGACCGGCAATGGCGCGCGTTTCCATGTACGCGCGCATCTGGTCGTCCACGCGGTCGGCGGTGCGGCGCAGCGCGATCTCGCGCAGTGCGGTCAGGTTGCCCTTGCGAAAAAATTTTTCAATCGCGCGCGCGGCTTGATCGGAGATATACACTTTGCCGTCTTTGAGCCGCTGGAGCAATTCGTCCGGCGCGAGGTCGATCAGTTCGATTTCACTGGCTTGCTCGATCACGCTATCGGGGACAGTTTCGTGGACGACGATGCCGGTGATCTGCGCGACCACGTCGTTCAGACTCTCGAGGTGCTGGATGTTCAGCGTGGTGTAAACGTCAATGCCGGTGGCGAGGATTTCCTGAACGTCGAGGTAGCGTTTGGGATGGCGCGAACCGGGCGCGTTCGTGTGCGCGAATTCGTCCACGAGCGCGAGCTGCGGCTTGCGCGCCAGCACCGCATCCACATCCATCTCGGTCAGAATTCTGCCGCGATATTCGATCTGTCGGCGTGGAATAGTCTCCAGACCTTGCAGCAGCGCTTCCGTTTCTGCGCGATGATGCGTCTCGACGTAGGCGATCACGACATCGACGTTTTCGGCTTGGCGCGCGCGAGCGGCTTCCAGCATCGCGTACGTTTTGCCAACGCCAGCCGCGTAGCCGAGGAAGATTTTCAATTTGCCGCGCGCGCGTTGTTTTTCTTCTTCCTGCACGCGCGCGAGCAATTCATCGGGGTTGGGACGCGGATGTTCCATAATCCTGATTTGGCTTCTTCGGGACCACGCCCATCCAATTCAAGAGCGGAATCATGGTCACGCCTTGAACGATGATCGAAAAAGTGACGACGGCAAAAGTGACTGTGATGATTTCCTCGTAGCGCGGCACCTGCGTTGGTAATCCGAGCGCCAGCGCGAGCGCCAATGCGCCGCGCAAGCCGCCCCAAAACAAAATGTGTTGATGGCGCGGCTCAATGCGTAAAGTAGATCGCGCAAACAACGCGCAACAAGGATAGACGGCAATCGCGCGCCCAAGCATCACTAGGAAAATAGCGATCGCCGCAGCGACAAGGGCGCCGGCGAATTCCTGACGCGTTCCATAGATTCCGATCAGGATGAAGATCAGAGAATTGACGACGAACGCGACATATTCCCAAAACGACTCCACCGCGTCACGTCCCTTGTCGGTGATCGATCCCAAGGGTCCGATGTTTCCAACCACCAGACCGGCGGTCAACGCCGCCAAGATGCCCGACACGTGAAAATATTCTGCGAGGAGAAATGACCCGTACGCGGCGATGGTTGTAAAAGTCATCTCCACCAAGTGATCTTCTGTCTGCCCCGCCAGCAGCAGCACTCCACCCGACACGATTCCACCACAGAGTATTCCGCCGAGCACAGTGACCACCAGGGTTTGAGCAACCCCGAATGCGGTGATTGCACCGCCAGTCGTCAGAGTCAAGGCAACTGTAAAAATGACTGCCGCGGTACCATCGTTGAAAAGACTTTCCGCTTCTAGCAAAAGCCGCAATCGTCCGTGAATGCCGGTTTCTTTGAACGTCGCAATGACAGAAACGGGATCTGTCGCTGCGATCAGCGCGCCGAATACGATCGCGCTGACCCATTCCCATTGAGCGAACAAGCGCATGCCGACAGCGGTTATGCCGGCGGAGAGCAGCACGCCCAGCGTTGCGAGCGTCAAGATGACCGGAGCATCCCGGCGCAATTCACGCCAGCGGATATCCAACGCGGCTTCAAAAACGAGCGGCGGTAGAAATATGCTGAAGATGAGTTCTTTGGTGAGCCGGATACTGGGAATGATTTGCAGCAGAGCAAGCCCGACGCCTGCGATGACCAAGCCCACACTATAGGGAATGTGAAGGCGCTGAACCAGCATCGCGACGATGGCAGCAATCAGGAGCAAGATTTCCGCTTGTTCTAACGTCAACTCCACGATCGCTGCCTCTCTTGCCCTAGCCGCGCGGCACCGCAAACGCCTGTTCGGAATCGAAAACCTTACATCGTTCAGCCCCTATTTTACCACATCTAGCGCCAAGTTGAGTTCCAGCACATTGACGCGCGGTTCGCCAATCACGCCTAACCAACGTCCTTCGGTATATTTATCGACCAGCGCGCGCACTTGCGCCTCGCTCAGCCCGCGCACGCGCGCGACGCGCGGCAGTTGGTAGAGCGCCGCGGCAACGCTAATGTCCGGGTCCAGTCCGCTGCCGGAGGAGGTCACCAAATCGACTGGAATCGGCTGCGTATTCTGCGGGTCTGCCGCGTGCAGCGCGTCGATGCGCGCCTTGACCTCATCGATCAGCGCGGGGTTGGTCGGTCCCAGGTTAGAGCCGGACGACGACGCCGCGTTGTACGGAAAGGGCGACGTAGCAGACAAGCGTCCCCAGAAATACTTGGGGTCATCAAACGGCTGACCAATGAGCGTGGAGCCGACCGGCTTGCCGTCCTTCATGATGAGACTGCCGTTCGCTTGCTGCGGAAAAATGACTTGCGCGACGCCAGTCACCGCGAGTGGGTAGAGTAAGCCGGTGATGATCGTGAAAACAATGTACGCCACAATGGCAGGACGAAATTGAGAAAGCATGTATTTTCCCCTCTCGATAAAGCTCAGCGACGAGAATGCGTCACTCGATTGGGCTGCGCGTCGTATGAGACTGAATCGTTCTTGGCATCTCCATTGCGCGATTTCTTCGCCGGTTGTTTTGGCGGAACATCTGTGATTTCAAGTTCTCCATGTTTGGCTCGTTCCACCTCTTCATCCAACAAGGCTGTTGTGTTCAGATAAACCCACAGAGCGATCGCGCCCAAAATGAAAAATATGATCCCGATGCCGACTAATTCATTCGCCCACCCCGGCAGTCCATCTCTGCCCTCGAGCACGAGCGCGGCGATCATGAGGATGACAAGCATATACAGAATGAACCACGCCGGCTTGCCATGTTTCTTTGGCATATCAACCTCCTACACCAGATGCAAGACCGTCAACAGGACATCGATCAGCTTGATGCCGATGAACGGCGCGATCAAACCGCCGACACCGTAAATGAGCAGGTTGTTCCGCAACAATGCCGCCGCGCCAATCGGTTGATACTTGACGCCGCGCAGCGCCAGCGGGATCAGCGCGACAATGATGAGCGCATTAAAAATCACCGCCGACAGAATTGCGCTTTGCGGCGTCGTGAGCTGCATGATGTTGAGCGCGCCGAGCTGAGGGTAGGTGCTTGCGAACGCGGCGGGAATGATCGCAAAGTACTTGGACACGTCGTTCGCGATGCTGAACGTCGTCAACGCGCCGCGCGTCATCAGGAGCTGCTTGCCGATCTCGACGATCTCCAACAGTTTCGTCGGGTTCGAATCGAGGTCGACGAGGTTCCCGGCTTCCTTCGCGGCTTGCGTGCCGGTGTTCATCGCCACGGCAACATCGGCTTGCGCGAGCGCGGGCGCATCGTTGGTACCATCGCCGGTCATCGCGACCAGGCGACCGCCAGTCTGGTAATCGCGGATGAGTTTCAGCTTGGTCTCCGGCGTTGCCTGCGCGAGAAAATCGTCCACGCCGGCTTCCGCGGCAATCGCAGTTGCCGTCAGTGGATTGTCGCCGGTGATCATCACCGTCTTGATGCCCATCCGCCGCAGTTCGGCAAAGCGTTCTTTGATGCCGCCCTTGACAATGTCCTTCAACTGGATCACGCCAAGCACATGCGCGCCATCGGCGACCACCAGCGGTGTGCCGCCTTGCTTGGCGATGGAATCGACCGCGGCGCGCACCGAATCCGGGAACTGACCGCCCTTCCGGTTGACGTACGCTTCAATCGCGTCCGACGCGCCTTTGCGGATTTCGCGGTGATCGAGGTTGACGCCGCTCATTCGAGTCTGCGCTGTGAACGGAATGAAGGTCGCTCCGATTTCCTGTATATTCCGCTCGCGCAGTTGGTATCTTTCTTTTGCCAGAACGACGATACTGCGACCTTCCGGCGTCTCATCGGCGAGCGAAGCAATTTGCGCGGCGTCGGCGAGTTCCTGCTCGTTCACGCCAGACGCCGGCATGAACGCAGTCGCTTGACGATTGCCGAGTGTGATCGTGCCGGTCTTGTCGAGCAGCAGCACATCTACGTCGCCGGCGGCTTCGACCGCGCGCCCGGACATGGCGATCACGTTCGCCTGAATCATGCGGTCCATACCGGCGATACCGATGGCGGAGAGCAAGCCGCCAATCGTCGTCGGGATGAGGCAGACGAGGAGCGCGAAGAGTACCGTGATCGTGATCGGCGTGCCGTGCCCAGCCGCGCCAACGCTGTAAAGCGAATAGGGCAGCAGCGTCGCGCAGACGATCAAGAAGAAGATCGTCAAAGCCGCAAGCAAAATATCGAGCGCGATTTCGTTCGGCGTCTTTTGCCGCTTGGCGCCTTCGACCATCGAAATCATCCGGTCGAGAAATGTTTCGCCGGGATTTGCGGTGACGCGCACGACGAGCCAGTCGGACAGGACGCGCGTGCCGCCGGTGACCGCGCTGCGGTCGCCGCCGCTTTCGCGGATGACCGGCGCGCTCTCGCCGGTGATCGCGCTCTCGTCCACCGACGCAACGCCTTCGATCACCTCGCCGTCGCCGGGAACATAGTCGCCGGCTTCGACCAGCACAATGTCGCCTTTGTGAAGCGATGAGGCAGATGCTAGAGAATAATTGTAAGACGGATGACGGACGACGGATGACGGATCACGATCTTCGGTCTTCCGTCTTCGGTCTTCCGTCAACTTTTTGGCGACGATGTCGTGGCGCGCGCGGCGGAGCGCGTCGGCTTGCGCTTTGCCGCGCCCTTCTGCCATCGCCTCCGCAAAATTTGCGAACAATAGGGTGAACCAAAGCCACAAGCATATCTGCAGACCGAAGCCGAAGTCGCCGGCGTGATGTGCAGCATCGCGAGCGAGTTGAACTGATGTCGCAACGGCGCCCACCTCCACGACGAACATCACGGGATTCTTAATTATTGTG
>DAIDTM010000150.1 GCA_027457205.1 Anaerolineae bacterium
CGCAGCCATTGCGCTGATTCTCGTGCTCGGCGGTATTCTGTTTGCGGTATTTTCGCAGAAAAGCCAACCGCCGACCCCAACGAATGTCGCTGCTGCCCCAGCCGTCATCGCACCTGCCGTTGCGCCAGCGACTGCCCCACCGGCGTTACCGCCTACTGCGCTTCCCAAACCGACCGACACGCCGATCCCGTCCGCCACACCCCAAACGGCACCGTCAGTTACGCCGCTGCCAGCTCCTATTGTGGTACCGCCGACTCCAACAGCCGCCGCGCCGGCGGGCAAGATCGCGTTTAGCGTGTCGACGGGCGAAATTTCCTTTTTGGATAGCCAAAATCTTTGGCTACTGAATGCGGATGGCTCCGGAGCGACACAAATCATCCGTCGCGCTTCGCAACCGGCATTATCTCCGGATGGAAATAAGATTGCCTATTTTCAGTGGAGCAATCCTATCGGCATTTATGTCGCGGACCTGGATGCGAATCTATTGCCGCAAAATCCAAAACTCATTGTGCCCGCCGCGTTCATCATCAAGTCAATTGCATGGTCGCCGGATGTTCAATCGATCGCGTACAGTTGGTCATCAACCGCCAACGCGCGTAACGTTTCCGTACGCGTGATCCCGACGGCAGGAGGCGCATCCACCAACGTTGGCAATGGGAAAAATCCATCTTGGATCAAGGATGATCCGCAGCACCTGGTGGTCGATACCCGCGATAACTCCAACCATTGCGGTTTGTTCAAGATGGCTCTGGATGGAAGCGCAACGCCGATTATTGCCGATGGCGGCGGGCTGCCTGTGGAATCACCGGACGGGACAAAGATCGTTTACCAGAGAGCGAGCGGTCAAACTCAATTGTTTATCGTCAACGTGGATGGGAAATCAGGTAAGGCGCTCACGACTGGATCTCATAATCGCGGCGATGCGACGTGGTCGCCGGACGGCAAGTTCATCTTCTACCGTTCGGACGAGAGCGGAACGTGGGCGATCTGGAGAATGAATGCCGATGGGAGCCACCCAACCATGTTGCCGCTGCCTGCTGGTATGGCATCGCTCGCGCCAGTCAACGGAGCGAACTTCAACAACGAGAGTAACCTGACGATGGCGCCGTAGACTATCGGCGTCAGACGCAGGCGTAACAAAACGGGCTTGAAATCCTCAAGCCCGTTTTTGTTTTACCTCAATGTTCATGCTCATGCGCCGCCGGATGCAGGTGATGATGGATGTGCTCCGTGCCATCGTGCTTGTGCCGGTGCTCGTGGATCAGATTGCACTCGATCAACCGGTCATAGTCCGATAGCACCTCATGCGGCGCGCCTTCGCCCGTGATCTCGTGCTCATCGCAGAACATCACCACGCGGTCGGCGATTTCTTCCACGATGTCCAGATCGTGCGTCGCGGTGATGATCGTCTTCCCCTCCCGTCCCAGCTCGTCGATGAAATCGAGCAGGCGGCTCTGGCTGCGCGGATCAAGCGACGCGGTCGGCTCGTCCAGCAGCCACACCTCCGGGCGCAGCGACAGCACCGACGCAAGCGCGACCTTTTTCTTTTCGCCGCCGCTCAACCGATGCGGCGCGCGGTCGCGCAGTTTGGCGATGTCGAGCAAATCCATCGCCCACTCACTCCGCTCGATCACTTCCGCGCGCGGCAAGCCGAGGTGCAGCGGCGCGAACGTCACCTCATCCCACACCGTCGGTGAGAATAGCTGCACCTCCGGGTCTTGGAACACCAAGCCCACCCGGCGGCGAAACGCGAACGCACGCGCCTCGTCCTGCAGCGCCTGTTCCGTCAGCGGCTCGCCGAACGCGGAGATCTTTCCACTCGCCGGAAAATACAGCGCATCGAGAATCTTCAACAGCGTGCTTTTGCCCGAACCGTTCGCGCCGAGAATCGCGATGCGTTCTCCTTCGCGGACGGTGAGGTTGACGTCCTTCAACGCGAGCTGAGTGTTGTACGAAAAATTCATCCGCTCGATTTCAAAGACCGGCGCGCCGGCATTTCCATTGTTCGTCATTCGTCATCCACCAATTCTTTAACCGCAAAGAACGCCAAGGCATGATTTTCCTTTGCGTTCTCCGTGTTCTTTGCGGTCGGTTCTATTTGCCCAAATAAATCGCGACTCCCGCGATGGCTAGAAACGAAGCGAGCCACAGCCAGTCCGCGCCGCGCCAGACGAGCGCGTCCAGTACTTGCGCCTCGCCGCGAAAACCGCGCGATTGCATCGCGAGATACACTTGGTCGCTCAGTTCGTACGACTTGGCGAACAGCGTGCCCATACTCGCCGCGAGAAAGCGACGGTCCTCGCTCGACGAGACGCGCCCGACGACGCGGCTCTGCCGCGCGAGGAATATATTGTTCGCCGCGTGCAGCAGCACGTAGATGTACCGGTACGT
>DAIDTM010000151.1 GCA_027457205.1 Anaerolineae bacterium
GCCTCGTTCGTCGTCACGTCGTTCGTAGGCGCATACACTCAACCAGTCGTGAGCAACCAGATCATCGCGAACTCGAACGCGATCCGCACCTGGCTCTTTGTGCTCGCGTTCCTCTGCATCGGACTGAACACCAAGTTCCGCGAACTGCAGGCGATGGGCGGCAAGCCGTTGATCGCGTTCACGATCGTCGCGATCGTCAACGTGGTGCTCGGCTTTATCTGCGCGAACCTGTTCTTCGGCGGCATCATCGCTGCGCCGCTCAAGTAAGTCTCTCCCCTCTCCCCTTCTCCTGAAGGGAGAAGGGGAGCAGGTGAATCGAAAGCAAAAGGAGCGGGAGACTATGTCAGACACACCTTTGTTGGACGAACTCGAAAATGGACCGTGGCCCTCCTTTGTCACGGATATGAAAGAAGCGGCGGAGAAAAAGCCCGCCGCGCGCGACCTGATGCGACAATTGGAACTCTCGTACAAGGAAAGAGTTGGGCACTGGAAACATGGGGGTATTGTCGGGGTCAAGGGGTACGGCGGCGGCGTGATCGGTCGCTATTCCGATCAGCCGGCGGAATTTCCGAACGTCGCGGAATTTCATACGTTCCGCGTGAATCAACCGAGCGGCTGGTTCTACACGACCAAAGTGCTGCGGCAATTGTGCGATGTGTGGGACAAGCACGGCAGCGGCTTGACGAACTTTCACGGCGCGACCGGCGACATCATCCTCCTCGGCGCGCCGACGAGCGAACTGCAACCGACGTTCGACGAACTTTCGAGCATCGGTTTCGATCTGGGCGGGTCCGGCTCTGACCTGCGGACGCCGAGCGCGTGCGTCGGTCCAGCGCGCTGCGAGTACGCGTGCATCGACACGCTGGATATCTGCAACGACATCACGCGCACCTATCAGGAGCAACTACATCGTCCGCAGTTCCCATACAAATTCAAGATCAAGGTTTCCGGTTGCCCAAACGACTGCGTCGCCGCCATCGCGCGCTCCGACCTCTCGATCATCGGCACGTGGAAGAGCCACATCCGCATCGACGCCGAGGCGGTCAAACAGTACGCCGGCAGTTCGCTCGACATTCAGACTGAAGTGGTCGATCTGTGCCCAACGCACTGCATGAAGTACGACGCGGTAGCCAAGACGCTCGCGATCGACGACGCCGAATGCAATCGCTGCATGCACTGCATCAACCTGATGCCGAAGGCGCTCCGCCCCGGCGTCGAGCGCGGCGCGACGCTCCTGGTCGGCGCGAAAGCGCCCATCGTGCAGGGCGCGCTGCTCTCGTGGGTGCTGGTGCCGTTTATGAAGATGGAACCGCCGTATACCGAGCTGAAGGCGCTGATCGAAAAGATCTTTGACTGGTGGGACGAGAACGCCAAGATGCGCGAACGCCTGGGCGAATTGATTAAACGCGAGGGGATGGGCGATTTCCTGCGCGCGGTGGGATTAAAGCCAGTCCCGCAAATGATTATGCGACCGCGCGCCAATCCGTATTTCTTCTGGCGCGATGGGGAGGTGAAATAACTATGGCTGCGCGAACCGATTTTGGACCCCCAGATTTTCACTCGATGCTGCCGCCCGTCATTCAAAAGAATTACGGACAATGGAAATATCACGAACGCGTCAAGCCCGGTCTGCTCAAGCACGTTTCCGAGTCCGGCGATGAACTCTACACCGTCCGCGTCGGATCGGAGCGCTTGCTCAGCACCGATCACGTCCGCGAAATCTGCGATCTGGCGGAAAAGTACTGCGGTGGCTATCTCCGCTTTACGAGCCGGCACAACCTGGAGTTTCTCGTCTCTGATTCGAAACAGGTCGAGCCGTTGATCGCGGATCTGAAAGGACGCGGTTACCCGGTCGGCGGCACTGGCGCGGCGATCACCAACATCGTCCACACGCAGGGCTGGATTCACTGCCACACGCCGGCGACCGACGCGTCCGGCGTCGTCAAAGCGGTGATGGACGATCTGTTCGAGTACTTTGGCGCATGGAAGTTGCCGGCGTACTGCCGTATCTCGCTGGCGTGCTGTCTGAATATGTGCGGCGCGGTGCACTGCTCCGACATCGCGATCCTAGGCATCCACCGCAAGCCGCCGCACGTCAATCACGACGTGGTGCGCGCCAAGTGCGAAATCCCGAACGTGGTCGCGGCGTGCCCCACCGGCGCGATCCGACCGGACCCGCCGAACAAGAGTCTGACTGTGAACGAAGAGAAATGCATGTACTGCGGCAACTGTTACACGATGTGCCCGGGCATGCCGCTGGCAGACGCGGAAGGCGACGGCGTCTCGATCTGGGTCGGCGGCAAAGTATCGAGCGCGCGGACGCCGCCGCGAATGTCGCGGCTCGCCATTCCGTTCCTGCCGAACAACCCGCCGCGCTGGCCCGAAGTGACCGACGCGGTCAAGAACATCGTTGAGACCTGGGCGAAGCACGCGCACAAACACGAACGAATGGGCGAATGGATCGAACGCATCGGCTGGGACCGTTTCTTTGAGCTGACGAACATTCCGTTCACCGAACAGCACATTGACGATTACACGCTCGCCACGGAAACGTTCCGCTCAACGCCGGCGTTCAGGTGGTGATACTATGGTCGACGAGGTCACCGAAGAACTCAAAACGCAGATCGTCGAGTTCTTCAAGCAAAAGAAAAAGATGCTGACGAGTCGCGATGTCGCCGCGGGACTCAAGTTGGATCACGCGACGGCGAAGAAAGCGTTGTCGGCATTGGTGCAGACCGGCGCGTTGGAGTTTACTTCGTTCGGCGGCGCGACGTTCATCAAGTTGCCGGATGAAGTCAAGTAACAAGGAAAACCGGTAGACAAGGAAACGGGTCATTGGGTTTACCTGTCTACTTGTCTACCAGTCTACTTGTTTACTGGTACCTCACGGAGGTTATCTATGGGTGTTTACAAATGGGACGACAAGCAGATCGAAGTGGATGAGGACGGATTCATCCAAGAACCCGATCAGTGGAGCGAGGAGTTGGCGAAGGCGCTCGCGAAGAGTGAAGAGGAGATCGCCGACTTGACTCCCGAACATTGGAAAGTGGTCAACTATCTACGCAATTACTACAAGCAGTTTGGCGTCGCGCCGATGATCCGCAAGCTGTGCAAAGAAACCGGCTTTGAACTGAAATACATCTACCAGCTCTTTCCCAGCGGTCCGGCGAAAGGCGCGTGCAAGATCGCTGGCCTGCCCAAGCCGACGGGGTGCGTCTAAACCGCGAATGGCGAACAGCAGATGGCGTATGGCTAGACCATTCGCCATCTGCCATTTGCTACGAACTATCTGTCAAAGACTATGGACACTCCTACTGCGTTGTGGACAATGACGTCAGGCGCGCTGATCGGGCTGGCATATATCGTCGGAATTATTTTTATCGTCGGAATTGTTTATCGGATTTATCTTTACCTTGCCACGCCTGCGCCGCTGCCGATTGCGACCACGCCTGCGCCGACGACGGTTCCCGGCGCGGCGGTACGCGTCGCGGGCGACGTCGTGCTGTTCCAGAATCTGCTCAAATACGACAAGCCGCTGTGGCTGGGCGCGTGGCTGTTCCACGTTGGGCTGTTCCTCATTCTCGCGTCCCACTTGCGCTATTTGCTCTACCCGGTGCCGGGCGTGGTCGTCGATTTGCAGACGCTGGGCGTCTACGCGGGCTTTATATTTCCCATTCCCCTGCTGTACCTTCTGTGGCGGCGTCTGGCATTGAAGCGCGTGCTCTACGTCTCCGGCGTGCCCGATCTCGGTGTGTTGATTCTGCTGGGCTTGATTGCCGGGTCGGGCATCTTGATGAAGTACGCGGCGCACGTTTACCTCGTGGATGTGAAAGCGTTCGTCGTCGGCTTGCTCACGTTTCAGCCGATCGCGCCGCCGGCGCAGCCGGTGTTCATCGTTCATTTCTTGCTTGTGCTCGCGCTGATGCTCTATTTCCCGTTCAGCAAATTGATGCACGCCGGCGGCATCTTCTTCAGCCCGACGCGCTACCAGCCGTACAAAACGTTGGAACGACGCTACGTCAATCCGTGGGACATTGACAAAGGATGAAGGCGGAAGGATGAAGGATGACATCGATTATTCCAGCGCCTGATCTCCTTGAAGACGCGACCGCCAAGTTGACCTGCTACCCGGCGAAACCGAAAGACTTGCGGCAAATTGCCTTGCCGCTGGCGCGCGTTCCGAACTGGCAGCAGAAAGCGATCGAGAAATTTGCGGAACTCTTGCGCAAGTACAAATCGCTCCAGGTCTATATGGACATTTGCGCGCGCTGCGGCGCGTGCGCGGACAAATGCCAGTTCTTTCTCGGCACCGGCGATCCAAACAATATGCCGGTCGCGCGCGCGGAACTGATGCGCTCGGTCTATCGCCGCTACTTTACGCCGGAAGGCAGAATGTTCGGCGCCGCGGTCGACGCGTACGATTTCGACGAGGCGATGCTCCAGAAGTGGTACACCTACTTTTATCAATGCTCCGAATGCCGCCGCTGTTCGGTCTTTTGCCCCTACGGCGTGGACACCGCCGAAATCACGATGGCGGCGCGCGAGATCATGGCGTCCATCGGCGTCGCCACCAAGTACGTGACCGAGGTGGTCGCCAAGGTGTACCAGCTGGGCAACAACCTGGGCATCCCGCCGCCGGCGTGGATCGACAATTGTCAGTTCCTGGAAGAGGAATTGAAAGCGCAGACAGGCAAGGACATCCGCCTGCCCGTGGACGAGCAGGGCGCGCAGGTTTTGCTTGTCGCGCCTTCCGCCGACAATTTCGCCAACACCAATACGATGATGGCGTACGGCATTCTCTTTCACGCGCTCGGTGTGTCGTGGACGACGAGCACCTACTGCAACGAGGGCGGCAATTTCGGTCTCTTTCTCGATTTTCAGAACTTGAAGAAGGTCAACCAGCGCATCGTGGACGCGGCGCGGCAGTTGAAGGTCAAGCAGATCATCTGGGGCGAATGCGGACACGCCTGGCGCGCTGGCATCCTCACCGACACGCTGAACGGTCCGCTCGATTTTCTGGAGGTGCCGCATCCGGTCCACATTTGCCAGTACACCGCGGCGATGCTCAAGCGCGGCGCGTTCAAGCTCGACAAGACGGCGAACGACGATGTGCGCGTGACGTACCATGATCCATGCAACCCGGCGCGCGCTGGGCAGCTGCTCGAAGAGCCG
Source organism: Anaerolineae bacterium (assembly GCA_027457205.1). GTDB lineage: Bacteria > Chloroflexota > Anaerolineae > UBA4142 > UBA4142 > DAIDTM01. Next base: position 5,173 of record DAIDTM010000151.1, read on the forward strand.
CGCGAGATTTTGCGCGCGTCGTGCAACCACTTTGTCGAAATGCGCCCAGACACGATTCGCGAGCGGACGTACTGCTGCGGCGCGGGCGGCGGCTTGCTCACCGACGAGATCATGCCGATTCGTATGGCGGGCGGCAAACCGCGCGCGGAAGCGTGCCGCGCGACCGGCGCAAATGTTATGGCGACGCCGTGCGCCATCTGCAAGGCGCAACTGCCTGAAGTGATGAAGCATTGGAAAGTGGATTGCGAGATCAGCGGCGTGCACGATCTACTCGTCAAGGCAATGGTCTTGTGAGAGCCGGTCTGAAAAGTTCTGGATCTCTCGCAAAGACGCAAAGACGCAAAGGGTTTAGATAAATTTCTTGGCGACTTTGCGGCTTTGCGTGAGTTTTCAGACAGGTTGTGAGAGGCGAGGAGCGAGGAACGAAAACTCTGCTCTTCGCCCCTCGCTCCTCGCCATAGCAATTGGTGAAGTATGCGGAATATCCTGATCTTTTGCGTATTGCTGCTATTCACATTCGCCATTCTCGTTTTCGTCCAGCCGCAATGGGTGGCGGCGCCGGCGAAAGACGGGGCGGGACCGCTCGCCATCAAGATCGATCCGCGCCTCGTCGCGCCGGAATATCACAGTCCCATCGAATGGTGGCGGACGCATCACATGGATGCGATCAACGCCGGCGATTTCACGGAGGCAGATTGCTTGCGCTGCCACGATCCGCAAACATCGTGCAACAATTGCCATTCGTACGTCGGCGTCCGCGCGATTCCAACGCCATCACCGTGAGGATGCAGTATGAGCGATAACAAGCCGTCGATTTTCTTGTCGCGCCGCCAATTCATCTTCACCGGCGCGGCAGCCATCGTCGCCGCGTGGTTGGGCGCGTGGTTCCAGTCGCGGCTCTTCCCTCCGACCACGATCGCGCAGGCGACGCCGGTGGAAATCGCGCTCGCCGATCTGCCGGTCGGCGCGTCGAAGCAAGTGACGTACGCCGGCGCGCCCGCGCTCGTCATGCGTTCACAGGATGGCGTGCTCGCGCTCTCGCTGGTCTGCACGCACCTGGGTTGCATCGTCCAGTGGCAGCCGGGCAACAACCAATTCTACTGTCCCTGCCACGACGGCAAGTACGACGCTTTCGGCGATGTGGTTTCGGGTCCGCCGCCGCTGCCGCTGGAACGCCTGACGGTCAAGTTGGCGGGCGACAAGATCGTAGTGGGAGAATCGGCATGAGTTTACGTATTACGTATCACGTATCACGTATGGTCTTCCCGATTTTGCTCGCCGGCGTCGTCCTCACCATCTTCGCGGTCTCTCCCGCGCGCGCGCTGCCGGAATACGCCACGCGCACTGGCGAGCCGTGCGCCACGTGTCACGTGAGTCCTGCCGGCGGCGGCTTGCGTAACGTGCGCGGGCAGGCGTGGGTGCTGAGCGGCAAACCCGCGACGGTGCCTTCGACCACTGAGGCGTTGCAGGTTCTGGGCATTCAATTGCCGGCGGATATGAGTATGTACACCGCCGCGCCATTGGCGCAACCAACGCCCGCGCCGTTCAGCGCCCAGTTGGAAAAATATTCGCCGCTCATCGAACGCCTGCTCAAATACGAAGGGAACTAATGTCGCTGACACTCACTCGCCGACAATTTCTAAAATATAGCGGCGCGGCTGCCGCGCTCGCCGGCGCGGGTTGGCGCATCGCGAATGACCCGGTTGTCTCTTCCGTCTTCCGTCTTTCGTCATCCGTCTCTCTCGCCGACGAGAAATTTCTCCCCACCCTCTGCGCGATGTGTCCGTCGGGCTGCGGTTTGACCGTACGCGTCGTCAACGGCAAGGCGGTCAAGATCGAAGGCAACGCGCTGCATCCGATCAACCAGGGCGTCTGCTGTCCCAAGGGTCAAGCCGCGCTCGAAGTGCTGTACAGCCCGGAACGATTGCGCGGACCGATGCGCCGCGACCGCGCGAGCAACACGTGGACGTCCGTTTCCTGGGACGACGCGTTGAACCAGGTCGCATCGACGCTAGGCGCGCTGCGCGCGAGCGGCAACGCGCACACGCTGGCGCTGTTGTTCGGCGAGACGCGCGGACAGATGCGCGCGCTGATCCAGCGATTCCTCGCGGCGTATGGCTCGCCCAACGCGATCGAGCTGGGCGACACCGACGCGCAAGCCGCGCGGCTGGCGATGTTTCTGACGCAAGGCGTGAACGCGCCGCCGGCGTATCAATGGGACCAGACGCGCTATGTGCTGGCGTTCGGCGGAAGCTTTCTGGAAGCGAACCAACAACTCTTGTCCACGCTCTCCGGCATCGGCTATATGCGGCGCGGCACGCCGCAACGCGGCAAGTACGTCGTCGTCGATTCGCGCTTTTCGGTCAGCGCGGCAAAGGCGGACGAATGGATCCCGATCCGCCCGGGCACGCTCGGCGCGTTCGCGCTGGGCATCGCCTATGTGATGATCAAGAGCAATCTCTGCAACGCAAAATTCGTCCGCGATTTTACGTTTGGCTTTGACGATTTCATTGACGACCAAGGCGCGACGCATCGCGGCTTGAAAAACTGGGTGCTCTCCGAATACACACTCGACCGCGTCGAAGCGATCACCGGCGTGCCGTCGGGAACGATCGCGCGGTTGGCGGGCGAATTTGCGACGAGCCAGCCCGCCGTCGCCGTGCTGCCGACCGGTCGCACCGCGCTTGGCAGCGGCAACGCGCTCGCGAGCGCGATGGCGATTCACGCGCTCAACGCGCGGACGGGTAACCTCGACGCGCCCGGTGGCGTCATCGTTCAGCGTTACCCGCTACTGACGCCGTTCCCTCCCTTCACGCCCGATGCCGCCGCAAAAAATGGCGCGGCGATGGAACGCATCGACGGCGCAGGCGCTGCCGATTTCCCGGCGGCGTTGTCGCTGCCGCAAACGTTGGCGGAGCGCATCGCGGCGAAAAAACCC
>DAIDTM010000152.1 GCA_027457205.1 Anaerolineae bacterium
GTATGCCATGCCGACCGCCGCTGCTGCATCGCCCGAGACGTTGCCGAGCGCAACGCCCAGATCAGCGCCGGCTTCACCATCCACAACGCTACCCGGTTCGTCGGCGATTCGAAACGCGCGCAAGCGGCAATGACAGCCCTCGTGAAAGCCAGGGCGCACAGCAAACTCGTCGATCGTGCCGACCGTGCCGCCCAGATTCGCGCACGTTTCGCAGTGATGCCAACTCTCGCCCGTCTGCCAAATGTAATAGACATTCACGCGGCTACCGTCGCAATCTCCGCGTCCGCGCGACGTGGCGCGGCGTGAGGTGTGATCGGAAATCGTCCAGCAGCGCCGCGCCAATGCCCTTAAAGTTCGGGACCGTGCCCTCCGCGCTGCTGATTGCCGCGTCCGCATTACTGGCAAGATCGAGCGCGCGCATCGCACAGCAAAAGCCCGCCGCACCCGACACGAGGAGCGCGTCATCTGCCGCGCTGAAACTCGTCGCCGCCGCGCCGTCGAGGTCGTCAATCGTGTGCGCGACGCGGTAGAACACGCGCGCGACCTGAACGCCATCGGGCACGCCTTCGATGTCGAGGAAGAGGATCGACGCGCTTGCGTTCCACCACAATTCGAAATCGACCCAGCGCGGCAGTTCGGCGTAATAGTTCGGGTCCGCTCCATAGTAGGGAAACCACACGCGCGCCACATCGAGCAAGCCAGTGAGCGCGGCAAGCGAGACCTCGCGCCAGTTCAGCGTAGGCGTCACCGTGCCAATCTTTTCGTTTGCCGAAACGACCGCGCCGACCACGAGCGAGGCGCGCGTATATTCAGCCAACGCTTGACGCAGCCCCTCATCGATTTGTTTCTCAGACCAAGGCGCGTGCGTCGTGTTCGTCAGCAGGTCAAGGACGCGCGTTTCGAAATCCGCCAGTGCTCTAGCCATCACAACCTCCAAGACCAGACCGAGGACGGAAGACCGACGACAGAACGCGCGGCGTCCGTCCTCCGGCCCGCGAAGCGGTCATCGTCATCCTTCAGATTGCTCCGGCAACTCGGGCAGTGTTTCGCCCGTTGGCACCCAGCGCGGCGCAATCGGATCGTCGAACGTTTGATGCTTGCCGCGCCTTTTGTATTCGGCGATCTGTTCTTTCGTCGCCACCCGCCAGCCGCGACCGAGCGCAAGCCGCTGCCGTGCGTGCTGCTCCGTGACCTCGTGAATCGCACCGCCAGGATTGACGAGGTAGAACACTTTTTGAGTCGTCTTGACGTGATGCGTCACCACTTCGGTCTTGCCGTCCGCGTCTGCCGTCACGTCATTGGTGAACGCGCCTTTCTTGTCGCGCAACTCTTCCGCTGTGACGTGCTTTTCAATCGCGACTGCTTCAGGGTTCGCGGGATTCGCTTTCGTCTTTCGTGTTGCCATCGCTTTCCTCCGTCTTCTGGAAGTAGGAAATTGGAGGTTGGATGCGACTCCAGCTTCTAACCTCCAACCTCCAGGTTTTTAATTGTCGCTCCGCCCGAGCTCGATCCAGCGCGCGCCGACCGCGCGCAAGCGCAGCACATCATACTGCCCACCCGTCCAGTTGCCCGCCAGCACCGCATTGCCGCTGTCCTGAATGACGACCGTCCCGCTGCTGGCATTGATAAGCGTTACGAGCGTTCCCTCGGTGAAATTGGCAGTCGATGCGAGCGTCACCGTGGCTGTGCCCGACGCGAGCAGATCGTGATACGACTGGGTAGGGGTGATGACACCGCCATCAGATAACGCCATCAGTCGGGCGGTCGTTGGATTTGCGGACTCCAAGCCGCTCACCCATCGATTGCCTGTTGCGCCATCGACCTTGAACGCGTACGTGCTCCCGCCGTCGCTATAGACAGTCAGCGCGCCGCCACCGTTGATGTTCGTGTTGCCGGTCGCGCCGTCCACCTTGAATTTGACCGTGCTCCCGTTGTCGCTATAGATCGCGATACTACGCCCATACTTCGACGTGACGCAGTTTGTCGATCCCGCCTTGCAGACGATCCCACCGCCGAGCGATTGCGCGCCGATGTTGCCCGATGGAGATTCGATGCCGAGATCGTTGAGCAGCGTGTTGATCGCCGTGCCTTGCGTCGCAATCGACGCCGACAGGCGCGCTCCTTGCGGCTGGACGACGCCGATGTCATAGCCGTAGATCGCCGCCAGCGACACGACGAACGTGAGCAGGACCGAGCCAACGAGTGAAACGACCTTCTTGCCTTGTTCAGATGCGAGCCATTCTCTCATTTTTGCGCCTCCAGAAAGTGCATCACTGACACCTAGTCAGTAGTTCAGTCAGTCAGGGCGAGTGCGCTTTTCGCCCCTCGCCCCTCGTATTTTGCCCGTTTTTTGCCCAAATTTCGCTCAAAACTGCTACTTTTCGGTTGTCGAAACGACCACGCCGAACGCATCCAGCACTTCAGCGATGCCATAGAGCACGTCGATAGTGCATTTCGGACCGAGCAGGTCGTGATCGTAGGACAGCGTCACGCGCAAGCCAACACCATCTTCGTCAATAGTGCGCTGCAAAACACCCATGAACGAGGGCGCTTCAGGCAACGGGCGCGTGGCGAGCACCATCGCGTACTTGTGGAAGAACAGGTTCTTGCACACAGCCGCAGAGACGGCAATCTTCTGATCGAGGAACGTTTGAAAGCCGACGAACTTGCCCGTATACGCGCCCGCCATCGCTCCACCAAGCGACTGCGCGTAATTCAGATTGACGGCTTCCTCGACCTTGAGATATTCGCTTTCCGCATCTTCGTGCAGCACGGCAAAGCGATCCGCCAGCGGCGCGTGCGCGGCGTTCAGCAAGCGACGCGCTTCGATGAAGTCATCGACCGCGATAGGACCCGCCGCGCCCGTCGCGTCGATGGTCTGCGACAAGCCGCTGTAGAGACCGGCGATGTCCGCGTCGATTTGCTCGGCGAGCACTTTCATCGCGTCCTCGGTGTATCCGCTCAGATAATCCGCGTCCACCACCGCACGCGCCACGTCTTCGATCACGAACGAGACCTCTTTGTGCTTGTTCAAGGTCACGTCGTAATTGGCGAGCACCGGCTGTTGAAGCGTGACCTTGCCGTGCTCCGCCTTGTCATTTACGGTCAGCGCGCCGCGCTTGATGATCCGTACGGTGTTGCCAATCGACGCGGGCTTGGCTTCCCAGTCCCGCATGACAAGCCGCGACAGCACTGCGTTCGCCTTCAGGTGTCCCAGCGCGTTCGCGCCGATCACCGTCGCCAGCGCGACGCCGAGCTCGTCAGTCTTTCCAATCGTCAGATTTGCGTCGACCATTCTAACCTCCTTGCGTGTTGCGCGGCGCAGTTTGCGCGTGCCGCGCGGTGTTTTATTCTCCGCTCCCTTTCGAGTTTTACGCGCAACGACGCGAGGAGCCAAACCACCTTTGGCGCAACTATCTAGCCCGCCTTCTGCGCTTGCTCCAGGATGCGCGCCTGATTCTTTCGAATCTCATCGGGCGACATCTTGCGCACGTCCAACTTGCCTTGCGGTGTGCCGCCCGTCAATGGAGGCGGAACGCCCGGCGTCGTCGGTTTCAGCAGCGGCGCGATCTTCGCGGCATCGGCTTGCAATTCTTCGAGCGTTGCGCCGTGCAGGCGGTCCGCCAGGTCAATCGGCAGTCCCGCGCCAACCGCCACGCGCAGGCGCAAGCGGTCTTGCTCCGCCGCCGCGAGCTTGTCCGAAATCTCGCGCATCGAGGCGACGGCTTTCTCTTGCTCCGCTTTCAATGTAGTCGCGAGCGCCTCGCGCTCCGCCATCACCTTTTGATGCTCGGCGGTTGCTGCCGCGTGCTGCGCCGCGAGCGACCGCAATTCGGCTTCGACCTTGTTCTTCTGTCCGATCACCTCTTGAAATCGATCGTACGGCACTGGGTCTTTCGGGTCCCCGTCTGGCATGATTATCCTTTCCGCGTTTCGATGGCGTGTCCTTTATGCGCCGCCTTTGGCGGCGCGCCATCGTCACGCCATCGCCCGCGACGGCGATTTACTTTCCCTGGCAACTGCGTTCCCGCCAGGGCAGTTGTAGCTTTTGACTTTTAACTTTTGACTCGATGGCACGTCAACCATTCGCCGCCGAAGGCGGCGAGCTATGGTCGTGCCATCGCCTTGGCTTGCGCCGCCGCCGCCTCCGCTTGCACCTTTTCGATCTGCGCGCGCGTCATCGGGTCTAGTGGCACGATCTCACGTTCGGCGTCAAATGCCAGCGCGTCGTCATCCAACCGCGCCACGTCATACAGCGCCGATGCCTCGTCGCCGCCGACCATCGTCGCCGCCGCTTTGCCCGCGAGCCGCAGCGCGTGCGTGAGTGCATGGTCATAGTTCGGACGCACCAGCCCGATCTTGACGACCAACTCCATCAGTTGGAGTTCAACGGTCGCCGTCGCGACCTGCGCCTTGCTCCGCAGTTCATCGAATGCGAGTTCGGGCAAGCCCGCGTGCACGTTGTCGCGAATCTCGCGGATGAACCCGAGCACGCCCGCGATATCGATGGGCGCGACGAGCGCGGACGCTTTCCCTTGCGGATCGGGAATATACCAAACGTTGTCGCCGCGCTTCAGGTCGCCGTCTTCGACGCCGCTTACCGTCCATTGCGGTTCGACGTGTTTGCTAATGATCGCGCCCAGGTCGGACGCCAGCGCGTTCAATTCGTCGAGCAACGGCATCACGTTCTGAAACGTGCACTCTCCAAGCGCGTCACCGCTCGCGAGATGCGGCGTTTCGACCCAGGGCACGAAGCCCAGCGCGTTAGGATACTCTGGCTTGCGTCCGCCAAGGCCGCGCGGTTCGCCGTCCGCGTACGTCCGAATGAGGTTGGGGCTAACAACCTCGGCATACTCAAAGGGCTTGCCGTCCGCGCCGCGGCGCGTCTGGACGCAAATCGCCATCCCCGGCGTCGCGTCGTAATCGCCGCTGGGCACAAGCAGGAAGAATTCGGGCGAGACAGGACGAATAACAACGCGCCCCGCGTCGCGTAGATCGGATACTTTCAATCCGACGCTGCCAAACTCCGCGCCAAAGCGTGTGAAAAGCACGCCATCGGTCAACCAGTTCGACCAGTCGAGGACAAGGCGCGCGGCGTCTACTAGCGGCGCGGCTTCCTCGGTCAACGTCCAATGCGCGGGGATGATGCCCGCGTCGAGATGCACGGCGCGCGCCAGCGGCAGGTAAAGCGGTCGGATCGCGCCGCCGATGCGTGGTCCCAGCCACGATAGCGACGAGCGCACCGCGCCGTAAATCGAGCCGTCGTAATAGGCGCGGCGCGTCGCGAACGCCGCTTGCCGTGCGCGCCACGTGTCCGCGTACGGTTTGAATTCGTCCAGGTCAAAGATCGATCTGCTCACGATGCTGCCTCCTTAAGGCAGTGCTTCGCGCTGCTCAATCGAGGCAGCGTCGAGCAATCTCTCAATCTCCGCGTCTGAGCATCCACGCGCTACCGCAGGTTCTTCACCCCTTGCCCCGCGCCTCGGTCCGACATCGCCAAAACCGACGAGCGCGGACCGCATCCGCCGCGCCCCCGCGTTTCCGCGTTCGCTGATGAGATACCGCAGCGCATCGAGCAAGTGATACTCGCTCTTGTCCTCAATCTCCTCGGTCGGTTCTTCGTGATCGTTCAGTTTCCGCGAGTAAGTTTGTATCTCCTCACGCAGCTCGCCCAGATCGTCAAACACGAACAGTTTGCCGCTCTGGAACGCGCTGTAGACCCGATCAATTCCGACTTCGACATCGCTTATTTGCGGACGGCGCACCGGCAAGCCGGCTTTCCGAAACTCCGCGCGCCAGTCGTCTTCTGACGGCGCACCACCGACCGCAAGTAAGGGCAACCCTGTGTGGTTGCCCTCACCGTGCCGCATCGCCCGCACGTGCCCCGCCGTCGAGACACCGCCAGCGTGATAGGTGCGGTAGACGAACATTCGTTTCGTCTCTGGCTCTTCAGCGGCAAACACACTCGCCATGTTCTGGGTCCCGAAATCCAGACCTTGAAACCACTGCCACGTCACTGGCAGCGCAAATCGCGGCACGAACGTCGCTTCGTTCACGCAGTCGTAGATCAGCCCCGCGGGTCGCTCGAACTGACCGCGATACTGCATGTTGAACTTCCAACGCGGCAGCGTCGTGCGCGCCTCTTCAAATTCGGCGGTAGAGAATTGCGGGTTGAGTGTCGAGTCGAATTGCACGACCTCGATTTGCTTGTCGCCTGCCTTCGCACGATCGTACAGCGTCTTGACCCAACTAAGCGCATAGAGCGAGGTCGTGACGAGCATTCGACCGCGGGAGAGCGAGAGGCGGCGGCGCAGCGCTTCATAACTCCCGAGCTTGAAACGCTTTTGCCCCGCTTCGTCCGCCCAGACCGCCTTTGCGGTCGCGCTCTCTAGCGACTCGGGATCCGTCGCGTAACCGAAGATGACGCGTGTTTCTTGGTAAGGATCATATCTTTCGCCGAAGAGACGCCGCGCGCCTTCCTCGGAGAAGATGAACTTGCGCGAGGGTGAGGCAGTGAATCGACCCAGGTCAAGTATAGTTTTGAAAAGCCACAGGAACGCGGGCAGGCATTTAAGGTCAAGCAACGGGAAGGTTGGGGTAACAACCAGATAGTCGCCTGGTCCACAGCGCTGGATTTCGCGCAGTAACCAGTGGGGACCAAACGAAGTTTTTCCGCCTTGCGTTCCTGCAAGGACAAGAACGAAACGTCGCCGACTCTCCCATGCTTGCCACTGCCCTGGATGGAAGTGCAGGCGCATCTGACCGTCCGCCATGATTTCGACAAGGTCATGAGCCACATCGTTTCGCTTCCTTTGGTTTCTCCGCGACAATCTCCGAAATCAGGATTGGCGCGCCGCCCGTCACGCCTTGCACCGCAAGGATTGGCTGCCCAAACCGCGTGTCACGCAGCGCCGTGAACGCGCGCACGTTTCCCTTCAGCGCCTCGCCTTTCATCGCCTTGAGCATCGCGCCCCAATCCGCGTCCTTGATGAACTTGTCCATAATCGAGCGGATCGCGGTGTAATCCGCATCGCTCTTGCACCCCGCGTTCGGACGCGCCCCACCCCGCGCCATCGTTTTCTACCCTTCCGCGCTTTGACAGCGCGTCCACTATGCGCCGCCTTTGGCGGCGCGCCATCGTCGCGCTGTCATCCGCGACGACGATTGAAAACGATTGATTAACCAAAGAACTAACCAAGCATCACTCGCGCTTACGGCAGCGCGCCATGCGAAGCGGTCAGGATCGCCCGATACACCGGCGCGTAAATTCGCGCCGCAAAGGTCAGTTGACCCGCCAAATTATTGCCCTCGTCGCTCAGCAACGCCGGGCAGCCGATCACGTGAGCAAATTCATTCACCCGCGCAATGTAGGATGCTTGCCACATCGCCGGTGTCAGCAGTTGATGTTCCGCCCCATACAGATCGTAGAACTGACGCTCGCCGCTCACCACGTCATTGATCGACAGTCCCGAGCATTGCACCATCGCGTACTGCACATCGCCAACGTCCTTAGAGCCGTCAATAGACGCTGGGGGAACGTCTTGCGGCCCTTCTGCGCGCACGACCTGCGGCGCGAGCACGCCCGCCAGCACCGAGCCGGCAAGCGTCCCCGCAATGATCAGCCATTTGACGATCACCGTCAGCCATCGCCACTTCATGTTGCCCCTTTCAAAAGAGATTATCGCCTCCAGCGCGCACAACACGCGCCGAGATTCAACCGATAGATCGTAGCCGAATGTGCATTGGCGTCATTCGTTCCGCTTCTCGATGTTCTCGATTTGACCGAGGATCTTCGTCAGCGTGGACGCAATTTGTTCGAGCTGCTTGCCGTAGCAGTCGAGAATCGTCAGATACCGCTGCTCGCGTTTGTCATTCGAGCGCAGCGTCCACACGAACAGCGCGACGAACAGCGCGCCGTAAGACAAATTCTGCACGAGGTCATTGAAGGAAATATCAGCCATGCGGCTACCCCCAAAACAAAACGCGACGACTCTCTTGCGAGAATCGCCGCGCGTGTTTCAGCTTACGGCTAAGGGCAATCTATCGGCTCAAACCGTGATCGTCGGATGCACCTGGCTTTGAATCTTCACACTCGCCGCATCCACGTCCAGATGAATCACCAGCACAATGCAGCCGCGAAAGCCCTTGAGTTCAAAGAGCGGCTTTGCGTTGCCGAGCCATTCGTTGATCGCGCCGATGATTCGCACTGCCACAATCTCCACCCCCAACAAAAATTAAAGACCGCTCGCGCATCGTGCGCGTGCGGCCGCCGTCAGCTCACTACAACCGGGATTATCCTACTTTTTCGCGCGTGTGTCAAGGGCACATGTTTAGCGGCTCAAGTGAGAGCCCAAGCGAAGACGAACAAAAAAAGACGCACACCGCGACTTGCTCGATGTGCGCCTTCATCTTTGCCTCTTCTATTCCAGTTGTCGCGGCATCTGTTGCCCGATTACGACGCCTAGCAGAAAGGCAATCAGGAGCAGTTCCATTTGCTCACATCCCCTTTCCGCCGCAGATTTGTGAGGGCAGATCCTGAACAAGTGTTCGTAATGTCCAAATCTCTTACGATTCGATTACGATTCGATATTGACATTTCCGAACCCGAAGCATATAATGCTCGTGACAGTTGTCAAGCACGACATTTGCCGGTAAGCGTGTGTCGTGCCTGCATTGCTCAGAGCCGCCCCCACGGGCGGCTTTTTTCTATTTCGCTGCTTATTATAGCACACATTTTCGCGCGTGACGTTAGATTTTGGTCAAAGCGCAAAAACTTTAAGGCGGACGATGATCCTTGCCAAAAAGATGGGTTTTTATCAAAGAGCAGTCCTCAGATTGGATGCTTCGTTCATTCGTCTGCAAAGTGTAGCATATCTCCGCGGTCGATGCAAGCGGTTCACCTTAAAAAAACCACCCCGGTAGCAACCGCCCCGCCGGCAGCCAGCCCACCGCCGCGCTACAACTCTCCCGCAAACGCGCGATGGAGTAACGCTTGAAACAAATCCTCCAGCCGCTGACGACTGCGCGCTTGTTACGCTTGCAGTGCGCGCACTTCTGCGGCGCGCGCGGCGAATTCGCGTTGGAGCGCGAGAGACGGAAGCAATTGCCACCAACGTCACTTACCGCGTTTTTGTAGGTCGCCAGGTTTTATACTCTTTGTAGCATTAACAACGACCCTGGGATCGTGAGACGGTTCTTTCGGCACGTGCCGTTGTTGCGGCAGTTTCTCCGGTGGGGGTGGCGGATTTTTGACGTTGTCTCTCTGTTTGTCATTCATGACCAGACTCCTTTTATGACCTGATAGAAAAACACAAGCACGGATATTGCTATACTGACCTCGAATGAATAAAGAGAAAATCTAATCCTCTGCGTTTTTGGCTGGATCATCTCAAAATTGTGGTCGAACATGCGCTTGTATTCAAATAGTAAATGATACTTGGCGTTCTTTTCGTCTTCCCAGCCCAAGTATTTCTCGATCAGGCTTTTGATGGAGGGGGCATTAGAGTAAGTTTTCACATGAAAAGCGATTACTGCAAAAATCGCCGACATCAATGCTCCAAGAAATGCTATTGTGACACCGCCGACAGTCAGGCTATCCGACGCACGAAACATATTTGACGATGCCGCCGTGAGGAAAATAGTAATCAGAACTCCCGAAGACGCAATGAGCACACTAGCTTTAGCATCTAATCCGTCAATCTGACCAAACTGAAAATCCAAGATACGTTTGGCTTCTTCATATGCCAAATCAAGGTTGGGATATGTATTTTCTTTCAAGATCTCTGCGACTTCAGCTTCATCGGGTCTCATTGTCACCACCTTCTTCAGAACCTGCAACTCCCCCGCAAACACGCGATACAACAACACTTGAAACAAATCCTCTAGCCGCTGGCGATTATGGTTGCATAACAGCTATCGTATTTGATATCGTCCAACTATGCGAGTCCTAATCCCGGGACCTCTCTATCGACCTTCTTTTCTTTTGCCTTCTTGTGAGAAGCCAGAATAAGAAGCCGCCGCTTCCCAACGAACCTAGGATAGTGCCAAAGTTTGCTTTTAAGAAATCCATTAAGTTCTGAGGAAAAGGCTTATCCAAAACTTCAATCTCTCGCTTGTACTGCTTTACAAACGTTCGTAATTCCCCAGTGATGACATCTGACCCAAAGACATCTACCGTGAATTCTTGAGTACCAACTTTCTTGGGATTGAGATCCCACGTCCATACGGCGGGTTTAGCGAAGACAATAGGTTGCCATGGCGCTGCTTGGCTTTGGACAACATCGAAATTGGGAGCGCGTAAATCCGCAAGCATATAGGGAAACATTTTTATTTCTTCAGAAACTGTTTTTTGATTGCCTTCTTGGGTTGTCGTTTCAATACTGAATAGTGCAGCTCTATTTGTTCCAGATGTTGGGAGAAGCGCAATTTGCGGATTGGGGGCAATCATCACCGTGACCGAGCCTACTTTCTCGAAATAAATTTCGCCAGGATAAGTGATATCCAATTTAGCTTGAACGGTTGGCGCTTCTGTAGCGGTGGGTAACGGCAGTGCTGTCGGTGAAGACGGCAATGGCGTCGATGTTACAACCCACGGCGTTTGAGTCGGTCCAGGTGTTGCTGTGACGATGAAAGGTGTCTGTGTCGGCGAAACAGGTGCGATAGACGAGGTTGGAGTTCTTTTCGAGATTGGAGACATTGTCGGTAATTGAGTAAATGTTGGTTCTGGAGTTATTGACTGGCTTGGAATCACTACGGTTGGTTGTGCGAACGGTAAGGTTGGAACCACCACTGTTCGTAGCATTGGCATGGTCGCCACACTTGTGGGCGTCCACGCCGCTGGAGCAAAGACTTCGCTCAGTATAAGGGTAGCAAGACATAAGGAGAGGCCCATGCCGACGAACATAGCGACATATCCTAAACGTCCTTGTTTGCGATTTCCTGACTCCATTGTTCCATCTCCAGCAAGTGAGTCTGATTATGTGTTAGAAGTTACAACTCCCCCGCAAACGCGCGATGCAGTAACGCTTGAAACAAATCTTCCAGCCGCTGGCGACTGCGCGCTTGTTGCGCTTGCAGTGCGCGTACTTCTGCGACGCGCGCGGCGAATTCGCGTTGGAGCGCGAGCGGCGGGAGAGGAAAGCGTATTGACGCAAGTTGTTTGGCGTTTACATTTGGTTGTGCAACTGCGCGTTTGAGTGAGTTCAACTGACTCCAATAATGTGGTGTTTGCAAAAACCTTGCGACAAAAGATGGCAATGCCTGTTTTGAATCAATCTGAAAGCGAATAAGATAGCCAGCATAAACCGCACGAAACGGCGATTCAAGATGCAAGTAGCTCTTTCCTGCAGTTGCACCGCTTCTGGCTATCAAAATGTCGCCCTCTCTCAATTCGTACTTGTCAAGGTTTTCAATGTCTGTTGGCACGAAAGCAGGTTCCGCTCCTTCCAAACGACCCTGCGAATCAATATCAGTAATCCGAACATATCGAACGCCTGTGCCTTCAGACATCGCCGCCGCATTGAGACCGTACTGACCTTGCCCACCTATCTCACCAAGAGTAACTTTCTTCCATCCCTTTGGATTCGTCGCTGGATCGCCAAACATCTCGTTAAACAGCGCGGGGATGAAATCATTCGTGCGTGCCTCGGCGCGGGCGCGGAGTTGGCGCAGTGCGTCTGCTTCGTCTAGGATACGGACGAGGCGTTGCTGTTCGGGAAGAGGAATGAGGGGAATTTGAATTTGACGGTACTTTGGCACAGAAAGGTTCGGATATGTTGTTGCGCCTACAATTTGCAAAACCTGGTCTCTTGTAGGTTTGGATTGCAAAACATAGAAAAGGTACTTGGCATCATAGACGGATTCATCAACTCTCAGACGTAGCAGGAAATTTGCAAAACCAAAATCCGTGTCCTTCAACCCCTCAACAATTGCGGCGCGTCCAGAGATTACATTAGTGCCTGAACCACTTGATTTCACGACGAGTACGTCGCGGTTCTTTAGTGTCTTGCCCTGGATTTTGGGAATCGGTATTGAGCGTAGAGGAGCAGAATCGTATCTAATGACCCCATTCGCTTTTATATCAGCGACACGAATAACGGGTATACCGTTTGTTCCTGTTGGATCGGTTCCCCATTCTCCCGAATCGCACAACGTCAGCACATTTTCCAAGCGCGTCAACTGGTAAGTCATTTCGATTTCAAGTTGTCCATCAAGGTATTAGCACGTACGGTGATTTCTTCTTCTACTTCTACAACTTCGCGTAAAATAGTTTTCGCATCATCGTGTATCGTCGCATCAACCGTCACCGCTTTGTAGCGTCCAATGTTCAAGAAATAATCGTTCTCGATAATCTTGCTCTTTGCTACACGGAAACTATTCGCACCTTCTGCGCGCGTCGGAAATTTCGCCAGCACATCGGGAATGTCGTTCGCCTCGATCGGCGTGCGCTTGTCGTCTAATGAAAACCCATCGGCGGTGAGATCGTAAAACCAGACGAATGACTTTTTTCCGTCCTCCGTCTCGCGGCGCGGTCCTCCGTCGTTCTTCTCAAACACCAACAC
>DAIDTM010000153.1 GCA_027457205.1 Anaerolineae bacterium
ATGATACTGCTCCTGGGATTCGCCTATCTCGGCTGGAGGCGTTTTTACCGCGCCGACGAATCGTCGGCGGTGCAAACAGTCGCCAAGAATTCGCTTCTGCCGATGGCAACTTCGCTCTTGATGAAAGTCATCAGCATTGCGTTCCAACTCATCTACCTGCGTGTGCTGGGTCCCACCGGCGCAGGGCGGTACGCCTGGGCAATCAATCTGTGGTTCTTCGCCAACACCATCACCGACTTCGGTTTGGGCATTCTCGTCACTCGCGAGGTTTCGCGCGACCGCAGCCAAGCCAACAAGTACCTGACGAACACGGTCATTTTGCGCGTGCTCCTGTGGGCGCTTGCGCTAATCCCTTTCGGCATCATCACCGCTGTCTATGTCAAATACTTTGATGTGACGTTTGACACTGCCATTGCCTTCGGGCTTTTGCTCGTCAGCATTCTGCCGAGTACGCTTGCCGCGTCGCTGGCTTTTTTGTTCAACGCCTACGAACGCTTCGAGTACCGCGTCGCCATCGATTTTACGACGCAACTCTTGTCGGTCGCGCTCGGCGTGATCGTGCTGTTGTTCGGTTACGGGTACGTTGGTCTGGCAGCGGTGTCGATCATCACGAATCTCTTCACGCTCACGGCGTTCTACTATCTGGTGCGGCAGACGCTGTTCAAGCCGCGCGTGGAGGTGGATCGCGCGTCGCTGCGGTGGATGATCTCCGAATCGCTGCCGCTAATGCTGAACAATTTGCTCTCCAGTCTATTCTTCCGAATCGACGTGTTCATCCTGCAGCCGATCAAAGGCGACACAGTGCTCGGATATTACAGCACCGCCTACAAATTCATCGACGCGCTCAATTTCATTCCGTCGAATTTCACGCTGGCGATTTTTCCCGCGCTCTCGCGCTACGCCGCGTCCGCCAAAGAAGCAATGCTGCGCGCATACATCCTGTCGCTCAAACTTCTGCTCTGGATCGCACTGCCGATCACCGTCGGCACGATTTTCGTCGCGCGCGAGCTGATCGCGTTCTTCGGCGGCAATGCGTACCTGCCGCAGTCGGCGATCGCGCTCCAGATTCTGATCTGGTTCCTGCCGTTCAGCTTCATCAACAGCATCACCCACTATGTTTTGATCGCGCTGGGGCAGCAGCGTTTCCTCACAAAGGCATTTATCGTCGGCGTCGTGTTCAACGTCGCCGCAAACTTTATCGCGATTCCACCGTTGAGTTATGCCGGCGCGGCGCTCGTCACCATTCTCTCCGAGATCGTTCTGCTCGCGCCGTTCTATTACAGCGTCCGCCAGAACCTCGCGTCGATTCCCTTCTGGTCGATTGTGTGGCGACCCGCGCTTGCGGCGGGCGTAATGGGGCTTGCGCTGTGGTGGCTGGTCGCGACCGTCGGGCTGATCGTCGCGGTGCCGGCAGCGGGAATGCTCTACGTGGTCTTGCTCATCGCGCTGGGCGCGCTGGGCGAAGACGAGCGCGCGCTGCTGCGGCGGCTCGTGCCTGCACGCTGGCATCGGCTCATCCGGATTGCCGAATAAACAGAAAACCGTGCGAAGGTCAGGAACCTTCGCACGGTTTTCTATTATCCGTTTCACGCATCCTGGAACTTTTGGATCTCTTCCTCGATCCGAATTCGCTCCCGATGCAATTCTGCGGTCGGCGCTTTGAGATTGTAGAGATCGATCAGCTGGTTCAGCGCGGCAGCCCGGTCGCGGTACTCGACGCACACGCGCGCGCGTTGCTGCTCGAGTCGCTCATGCTCGGCAATCATCTGGTCGATGGGCAATGCCGTAGCCCGCGCGCGCTGATCGCGCTGTCGCTGCATTTGCCGATGCCACCACGATCCCAGCGCGTGTAGTTCGCGCCGAATCTCCTTGTCGTGCTCGATCCAATCGGGCGCCATGCCGGCGTCTTGCAGCAGTTTGTACGCCAGCCGCCAGTCCTCCGGCGTGTACGGATTCTCGCTCAGATCGAGCGGCTTACCCTTGCCGCGCAAATTCTCAAACTCGCCGCGTTCGATCGCTTCGCGGATTTGTCTTTCAATGGCGCTCTCCCCTTTACGCGCAGGACGTTCTGGCTCAGCCATCGCCTCTTTCCATCCCACAAATGCGAAAAACCCGTCTTCTCGATGAAAACGGGTTTCTGGTCATCCTAGAAACGATCGTGTCGCTCGCGTCCGCCGCCGCCGCCCCCGC
>DAIDTM010000154.1 GCA_027457205.1 Anaerolineae bacterium
GTCGCGCGACGCGCCGCGGTGGCGCGTCGCGCGTTTTTATTTCTGCGACTGAAGCGTGCTCGATTTTGACGCGGCGCGCCAAGTCAGTTATAATTTGCGGCGTCGAGTTCGTCGTGAGGGTTAAAAAATGAAACGACTGCCGCTTGTGTTCTTTGCGATTTTCCTCTTCACCGCCGGGTGCGGCATCTTGCCCGGCAGCAATCCCGCCACTCCCACACCTGCGTTCACTCCAACTCCCGTCACCTTCGCCCAAGACACCGCGCGCGCCTTCCTCAAAGCGTGGAGCGAGGGCGATTACAACGCGATGTACCAAACGCTCGCGCCCAGCCGCCAGGAAACCACCACCGTCGATCAGTTCGTGTCGCGCTACCAAGGCATCGCCACCGAAGCCACGATCACCACCGTCACGCCCGTGCTCACTTCCGTCCACGAGGAAGGCAACGAAGCCGAGGCGAAATTCTCTGTCACGTTCAGCACCGTCGCGGCGGGCACGCTCAAGCAGGACAATACGATGCTGCTGCGCCGCGAGAACGGTCAGTGGGGCGTACTCTGGACGCCCGGGCTGATCTTTACCCAGTTGAGCGGCGGCGGCACTGTCCACCTAACGCCGCTTGCGTCTGCGCGCGGCGACATTTACGACCGCAAGGGTCGCCCGTTCACCCAGCCGCAGGAATTGACGATCGTCGAAGTGGTACCGATGGAGATGCAGAACGAGAACGCCGTCCTTGCCGCGCTCGCCCGCATCTTCGGCAAGCAGCCCGGCGTCATCAAATCGATGTACACCAAATTTCCTGGCGATTGGCGCACGCCCATCGGCACGCTGACGACCGATCAGGTCAAGGCGAACCTGACCGCGCTGTCGCAACCCGGCATCCACATCGACAATACCGAGTACATTCGCACGTACCCGAACAGCACGCTTGCCGCGCACGTCATCGGCTACGTCTGCGACATCAGCGCCGAGCAGTTGAATCAATTGCGCGCCAAAGGATACCGGGAAGGCGACATCGTCGGTCAGTCCGGCTTGGAACTCTGGGGCGAATCGTACCTTGCCGGACAGCGCGGCGGGCGACTCGACATTCTTTCGCCGAGCGGCGCGGTGACCGCGACGCTGGCGAACGTCCCGGCGCAGCAGAGTCAGAATATCCACACGACGTTGGATCTTGATCTGCAAAAGATCGTCGAGAACGCGCTGGGCGCGCACATCGGCGCGGTCGTCGTGATGGATGTCTCCAACGGAAACATCCTCGCGATGGCGAGCCATCCCACATTCGACCCGAATCGACTGTCGTCGAATATGTCAGTCGCGGACTGGCAGGCGATTCTTAACGATCCCAACGATCCGCTGGTCAATCGCGCGACGCAAAGCGCATTCCCGCCCGGCTCGGTTTTCAAGATCGTTTCGTACTCCGCGGCGTTGGAAAAGGGCGGAATGACGCCCAACACGATATTCTCCGACGTGACGGGTTACTGGGACGGACTGGGCGTCAACAATCGCCGGTATAACTGGTCGTATCCCATCACCGGCAGAGGGCTGGGGACGATGTCGCTCTCCAGCGCGCTTACGCAATCGGACGATGTGGTCTTTTACCAAGTCGGACAGCGGCTCGATCAGATCAATCACAACCTGCTGCCGGATTTTGCGCGCGCGTTTGGACTGGGAAGTTACACCGGTTTCGAACTGCCGGAATCGGCGGGCAACGTTCCGGACCCGAACGTCGGCGTCTGGCGTCCCGGCGATCCGATCAATATGGTCATCGGTCAGGGCACACTGCTGGCGTCGCCGCTGCAAATCGTGGATATGTTGGCGGCGGTCGCGAATGGCGGCACGTTGTGGGAGCCGCACATCGTCGCGCGCATCAGCAGTCTTGCCGATGGCTCGGAGATCGTCATTCCGCCGAAAGCGCGCGGCAAGCTGCCGGACTCCGCCGCGACGCTCGCGTCGATTCGTCAGGCGCTGGAACGCGTGACGACCGCGCCGTACGGCACCGCGTACAGCGCGTTCCGCGGCGACAAGATCATTTCCGCCGGCAAGACCGGCACCGCTGAGGTGTTGAAGACGGGCGAGCCGCATTCGTGGTTCGCCGGCTACGCGCCCGCCAACAATCCCAAAATCGCCATCGTCGTGTTTTCGGAGCACGGCGGCGAAGGATCGACGACCGCTGCGCCGATCTTTCGCGAGATCGTGGACAAGTATTTCGCGCTGCCGGGTAACTAGACCGGTGTGCTCGAAAAAAGATCACGCCGCGTGTGCGGCGTGCATCGAGAACTGTCATGCCAAACGCAGCGAAGCATCCGATTCACGATAGCGAGACGGTTCGCCCCGCCGCAATGAACCAGCGGCTCACGGACATTTACGCGCGGCTGTACACGCGGTTCGGCGCGCAGCACTGGGGGCCCGGCGACGGCGCGTTCGAGGTCATTGTCGGCGCGATCCTGACACAGAACACCGCGTGGACGAACGTCGAGAAGGCGATGACGAACCTGAAGTGCGCGCGGTTGCTGACGCCAGCGCGGATGCATCGCGCGCCCGCCGCGCGTCTCGCGCGCTTGGTTCGACCCTCCGGGTATTTCAACCTCAAGGCGAAGAAACTAAAAGCGTTCACGCGCTATTTGTTCGCGGCGCACCACGGCGCGCTGGCGCGCTTGTTCCGGCTCGACACCGCCGCGCTGCGCGAAGAGCTGCTCGCCGTCTACGGCATCGGTCCGGAAACCGCCGCCTCGATCATCCTTTACGCCGCGCGCCAGCCGATTTTCGTGATCGATGCGTATACGCGGCGGATTATGGCGCGTCTGGATTTAGCGCGCGACGACGCGTCGTACGATGAATTGCAGCGCATGTTTATGGAGCATCTGCCACGCGAAGAGCCGCTCTTCAACGAGTACCATGCGCTCCTCGTCGCGCTGGGAAAGAATTACTGTACCAAGCGCGCGCCGCGCTGCGCCGAGTGTCCGTTGGTGGAGGCATGTCCGACGGGGCAGAAACGATTGAAGCATGTCGTCACGGGTTCAACCCATCCATCGTTCTCCTTAGCCCCTCGGCTTGCTCGCGCAGCCGCGGAAAAT
>DAIDTM010000155.1 GCA_027457205.1 Anaerolineae bacterium
GCATTACGATATTCGATTGCTTTCACCAGACTCACGCCTTCTGGATTGAATGGGCGCACGGAAAGATAAAGCGACGCGCGACGCGCGGTGGGAGTTGGATTCTCGACCGTGATTTGTTCGACGACGTATTCGCCGCCGTCGGGCAGTTCCGCGCCGAACACTTGTGTTCGCACGCGCAGGTTCATCGCGCGAAGTTCGGTGACGACGATCGGCAGGTTTTCGTACAGCAATTGGGTGACGTCTGCATCAGGCAGCCGCGAGGGAACGAACAGCGCGCCGTCGGTCTCCACCCACACGTCGAGCGACCAGCCGTCGAACCAGGGCGTAACGAGACCGCGCGGATCGACGATTGCCTCGCGGTCGCGCGCGAGATTTCCGACCATCGTCCAATCGCGATGCGTGTAATTGATCGTGTAGAGGTTGAATCCGCGTGGAATGAACGCGGGGTCGTGCGGATCGAACTGTCGCTCCGCCCAGAACGGCAGGATCCAATCGCGATTCGTCGGAAAAAATTTGTTGTTCATCCAGCCGCGCGCGACCAGCCGCGCGCCAATTGGAATCAGTTCCGCCGGAAAGTGGAGCGTCGTTTCCGCGCGGGGGCTGAGGCGCCCACTCGCGAAGAAATCATCGAGCGCGTCGCCGGGAATGTGAAAACGCGCCGCGAGAAACTTGAGGGTGCTCTGGGTGAGAGACATAGATGACCTCGCCGCGACATTTTACACGAGAATCGCGGCGGAAACAAATGCGTGTCAGTTTGTGCGAAAATAAAAAGTGGGATATAATGCAATTGGACTTACGCGCGTTTTCGCGCGAATCCGACGTATCGTCATGCAGTTCGAGCGTGAATGACGATACGTCATCTTTTGAAGGAACGTCCCGGTCAGGAAAGGTACGGATGGCGAGCTCTGATTTTTGGAAAGAAGTAGGCACGACGAACGCGGATGTTGAGCATCTGTATGGTTTTCTCCTGGAACGCGGCGCGCCGGCGACCAGCCGCGAACTGACCGCCCATCTGATCGAATGGCGCGTGCGCGAGGAAGAAAAGAAATTAGCCGAACTGGCGGCGCGGCGCGCCCCGCTGTACCAGCCCAAGCAAACGTACCAAGTCGGCGAGCACTTGATTTTTACCGCGCTCGACAATCGCGAAGGCGTGGTGGAACGCGTGCGCGCGGGCGACAACCCGCGCCTCGGCGACTGGCAAGTGATCGCCGTTCGATTTGCCGATGAACCCAAGCCGCGCGAATTTGCGATGGGGTACGCGGCGGCGCATCCGCTGAACGAAGACCTCACGAAATCCGCCGAATCGCTGGAACTGACGCCGGAGCAGGCGATTGAGCAACAAGGCGATGCGGTTCGCGTCGCGCTCGTCAAGCGGCTGAGCGGCGACAGGGAGTTCGCGCGCGTCGGCGATGATTGGTTCCTGAAGGGACTGCTACCGGAAATTCACGCCGGTTACCTTAACCTCGCGGAAGCCGCAATCGAGCAGGCGGGCGATTCGGTACGAACGGCGGATTTGTTCAAGATCCTCGATCTGCCGCCGACGGCGAAAAAACCTACCGCGATGTTTGCGCTGAATCTAGCGCTGGAAAACGATGAACGGTTTGAAGATGTTGGTCCCGTGAGCGAGGCGCGCTGGTTTCTCACCCGGCTCGAATTGCCTGAAGCGCGCGAACGTCCGGCGGTCCTGGAAGCCGCGCCGGCGGGCAAGATCGCACTCTCCGGCGAACTCGATCTGATTGCGAAGGAACTGTACGACGAAGCCGATCTGAATGGCGATGCGAACATGCCGGCTGCCGCGCCGCGCGATGAGATCACCTTGATCCTCACGTATCCGCATCGCCAAGCCGGCACGCTGCCGCTCACGCCGCTCGTGCGCGCGCTGTTACCGGCGTTCGCCGAGCCGCGGCTGAAATTCAACTTCCAAGACGCGGTGACGCAGGACAAATTCGCGGGCTATGCGGTCGCCCAGGGGCATTATTTAGCTGGTGTGAGCCAGTGGTTCGCCGCGCGCAAACTGTCGCCGGGGGCGTACGTCACGCTCCGGCGCAGCGCGGACCCGCTGACGCTGATCATCGATTACCAGCCGCAGCGCGAGCACAGTTTATGGGTGCGCGTCGCGCGCGGCGTCAACGGGCATCTGAATTTCTCGCAGGAGAAACGACCGCTCTCGCACAAGTACGACGAAGAAATGCTCATCGTCATCGGTGACCCGGCGGGGATCGAGGCGGTCGCGCAGGCGGCGCGGCAGCAGCGCTCGCTCACCCTTTTGTTGGAGGAGATTTTTCCCGAGTTGGCGAAATTGAGCGGCGCGGGGCACGTTCACGCCAAGACGCTTTACAGCGCGATCAATTTGATCCGCCGCGCTGGGCCGCGCGCGGTCATGGGCGCGCTCACCGAAAGCCGCGCGTTCACTTCTGTGGGCGGCGGGTATTTTGTTTTGAACGAAGCGCACGCGCGCTAATCTGACTGCTGAATACTGGCTTTTGACATGGCTCCTGTCGCTCGACCTGACACCAAGACTTTGTTTCACATCGACCTGACGTGGTTCGAGAAGAACGGGCGCGATTTGCGCGAGGCAATGCACGAAGTGCTCTGCGACGAGTGCCGCGCGCGTTATCCCTCGCCGTCCGACGCGCACCCGGTCGATCGCATTCATCCGCAGACCGCCGAAGTCACGCGCGTTGATGCGCTGTGGGAAAGCATCGTCGATCACTGCGCGCAGAAACCCGGCTTCATCACGCCGGCGACGCCGCTCACGGCAGCGATTTTCCGCGCGCTGCTGGCGAACGGCAACCAGCCGATGTCAAGCGAGCAACTGCACAAGCGCGTTGGCAAGAGCAGCGCGGCGGCGATATTGAAATTGCTGCTGGGATCGGAGATCGAAAATGGCGT
This sequence comes from Anaerolineae bacterium, assembly GCA_027457205.1. GTDB lineage: Bacteria > Chloroflexota > Anaerolineae > UBA4142 > UBA4142 > DAIDTM01. The sequence goes on from DAIDTM010000155.1 coordinate 2,893, forward strand.
TGTGCCGCTGGACTCGAAATAAAGTTTGACATGCCTGAAATTTGAGTCTATAATGCGTTCTGTAAGCCCTCGTGGCGGAATTGGCATACGCGGCAGGTTGAGGGCCTGTGTCCGTAAGGACGTGGAGGTTCAAGTCCTCTCGAGGGCAACGCCCACGCCTTTGGTGTGGGGACGGCAAGAACTGTGATTCTTGCCGTTTTTTATTTCTAGCACTGTGGGGGCGGCAAGAGTTATCAACTCTTGCCGTCTCTCATTTTCTAGCACAAATGTAGTGACGACGCAGGCGCAGATCAATTCACTTCATGCGGGGACAACAACTCCGAACAGAGTGCCTGTTCATCTCGACGTCCCCCGCGGCGCGAGCGTGGCAGGGCAGATTTGACTTGACCACATTGAGCGATTAGCTGCTGGGCGAGAAGGGAAAATAAACGATGACCGATCAAAAACCTTCCGCGCACGACCCGGTGCGGATTTTGACGCAGGGTCGCGTATTGGACGCGGAGTATCAGTGTGTCGTGGACAGTCATCAGTATTTCATCCGCCTTGAGGCAACCCCGCGCGCCACGGCGTTAATCCGTGCGCTCGGAGTCCAAGCGCGGCAGATCGGTCCTGCCGAGGACGGTGGACGGGCATGGCACCAGTTCACGTACACCGACGCGCTGGACGACGCGCTCAAGGACCTGGTCGATTTCACCGGCGACACGGTTTATAGCCAACCCCGATTCGGGCAAATGCTTTTACTCAACGATTCGGACGAAGAACATGGGAACTAGGCACGGTCGCCAAAGCTGCGAATACATCGTCAAACCGACGGAACTGTTGCATCGTCGCGATATTCCGCGTGACAGCCCGGTTTGGTGGCGTTATGACATTCTGCTAGAACACGCTTGGATTGAAACAGGCAGCGAGTACGCGTATGTTACCGTGTCCAACACGGAACTAGCAAAAATGTGGGAAACAGATGTTGAGACAGCCCGTAAGGGCTTGGCAAAGATGATTTCTCTGCATCTGGTAGAAACAGAACGCTGGGGAAGCACAGGAAGGATCATTCGTCTGCTTGTTGCATGGCGGAGACAAGGGAGAGGACAGCCTGCCGGAATTAATGCACCGGACCAACAGGCCGCACGCTTGGAAGCCCAAGTGCCAGCCACTGGAGTCCTGCTGCAACAAGACGATGATCCTGCTGCGCTAATAGGCGTGGGTGGGAAACAAACGACCACCCAGAGCGATTTGTCTAATGCTGCTGCTGTTTTTAATTCTTCTAGTTTAGGAGATCAGCAGCAGCAGATTAATCCGGACGCGCGCGGAATGAGTGGGAAACAAATGACCACCCAGGAAGCAGGCGTGGGTGGGAAACAAACGACCACTCAGGAAGACGAAGAACGCCGCCATATCAAGAAAATCCTCCAAGGCGCGGGTTTCAGACCCCCAGCGCCAACGAGACTTTCCGAGCGCGTGGGATTCCTCACGGCGTTGGAGTGGTCCTACTGGGTTCAGTCGCAACCACAGCAATTTGACAATCCCGCCGGCTACGCGGTGAGCGTTCTCGCTGAGGACCCGTTTGCCAGTCCGCCGGACATGCCTGCTGTCTTTGATCAGGCGCGCAGAAACCCCGATTTGTTCCGTTGCCAGGGAACATGCAAATTCTGCCGCGAGGGCGGACCGTTCGACACGGAATTCGACGCGTTGCTGTCGCTGGATGATATTCCGTCTCGACCAGACGAAATATTGCCGGTTGAGATGCAAGCAACTGCGTCGGAGGATGATGCTGAATCGCCCAACGATGCTGACGATTCGTGTGCGCCGTCACAATATTCGCTGACGCTTGAGGGCGTCTCACTGAGTAGTGCTAACGATGTTTGGTACGCGACTCTCGGCGAACTGCAACTTCAGATGACGCGGGCAACTTTCGACTTCTGGGTTCGTCCGACCCGCGTGCTCGGCTGGGAGAATGGGCATGATGGTAGCGCGCCCACACTGGTCGTCAGGGCGCACAGCCCATACGCAAAAGAGTGGTTGGAAGCCCGCCTGAACGCGTCGGTTCAGCGAGTCGCCACAGGGATCGTCGGTCGCGCGGTAGAGATTCGCTATGTTGCGCCAGAGGAGGTTCGCGCGTGAACCTCGTCGATCTGTGCTCGGGCGCGGGTGGGTTGTCGCTCGGTATGACAATGGCGGGGCACACCGTCATCGCGGCGTATGACCACGACGCGGATGCAGTCGCGACCTATCGCCGCAATCTCGGAGACCACGCCCAGGTCGCGGACCTGCGCGATCTGCGTGCGTGCGATCTGCCCGACTGCGACGGGATCGTGGGCGGACCGCCCTGCCAGCCGTTCTCCAACAGCGTGCAGGGCATCCAGCGAGTGGGTTCGCTCAAGGGACCGTTGAACGAGCGCAACCTGATTCCCGATTTTATTCGGCTGGTCTTGGAGAAACGTCCCGCGTTCTTCCTGATGGAGAACGTACCGGGGCTCTTGAAC
>DAIDTM010000156.1 GCA_027457205.1 Anaerolineae bacterium
CGCGTACGCGATCGCGTCGCGCGCTGCGCCGATCACCTGCGGGACGCAGCGGAACGAGTACGCGTCCTGCACTTTGGTCGTCGAGTCGATCAGTTGACTGCTGTCCGTCAGCGTCCGGATGTGCCGCGCGGTTTCGATTTGCCCGGCGTGTCCCGCCGCGAGGTGAATCCGCTCGTCGAACGGCGATGACCGTCCGACGATGGCTTCGAGACTGAGCGCGGCGGCGATGTCGGCGTGGCGCGCGAGGTTCTCCGCGTCCGTAATCGCCAGCGCGGCAATGGCGGCGGAGACCGTTGCGCCGTTGTTCAGCGCGAGTCCTTCCTTCGCCTGCAATTCCACGCGCGGAATGCCGGCAAGTTCCATTGCGCGCTTGCCGGTCAGACGCTCGCCGTGAAAAATCGCCGCGCCGCTTTCGTCGTCGCGGTCTGCCGCGTCGCGCGACATCACGAGCGCGAGGTGCGACAGCGGCGCGAGGTCGCCGCTCGCGCCCACTGAACCTTTCGCCGGGATGATCGGATGCACGCCGCGATTCAACATTTCGATCAACGTTTCGATGACAACGGCGCGCACGCCGGAGAATCCCTTGGCGAGCGTGTTCGCGCGGATCGCCATCGTCGCACGCGCTACGTCCTCCGGCAACGGCTCGCCGACGGCGGCGCTATGGCTCAGAATCAGGTTTCGCATCAAGCGCGCGGATTGATCGGCGCGGATGGGCACGTTGGCAAAGACACCAAAGCCGGTGGTGATGCCGTACACGGTGGGCGCGCCGCGTGCGAGGAGTTGATCGACCCAGGCGCGGCTGGCGTCGATGCGCGGGCGCGCCGCAGCAGCCAGCGCGACCGGCGCGGCGCGGCGCGCGATCGCGACGACATCGTCAAGCGTGAGGTGTTCGCCGTCGAGGAGAATTGAGATTGTACTCATTGTGAATCACAAGACCTTCCAAGTCCTGGAGAACTGGAAGGTCTATTAGGTCTCTTGAATCGCTTTTTCGATTTGACGTACAACTTTGGGATGCAGCACTAGCCCGGTGTGAAATGGCACGACGACTCGCGTCTGGTTTCTCTGGTAAATGCGATGGCTACCTTTGGAACGCACAAAGACAAATCCGTTTTGCAGCAACAGGTGTTCTGCTTCAAGCGCAGTCAGGCGCGGGGTTTTAGGCAACTGCCACCTCAAGGGCAGTGGTGAATACTCTTGTCTTTGTTAGCGATTCGATTTCCGCCGGGCTCAATGTTTCCCAATAGAGTTCGGCGGCTTCTTGAATGTTCGCGAGGGCTTCTTCGAAAGTTTCTCCCTGCGACTGGCATCCTTCCAGCGCAGGACAATAGGCGTAATAGCCATTGTCGTCTTTCTCGATAATAACATCCACGCGGTACTTCATACGATTCTCCTTACATCGTCAGAAAGCGCCCCCGGCGAGACTCGAACTCGCAACCGACTGCTTAGAAGGCAGGTGCTCTGTCCTATTGAGCTACGGGGGCAGTTCATTTGAAATTATTTTACTATGGAAATGCGCGCACGTCAAAAAGAATGAGAGGCGATGCGCCCATCGCCCCTCATTCTGCTTCATCGGATCATTTCGTTTCGGTCTCATGTGTGGCTGGCAAGTACCGCTGACTGCGCCGCAAAACGTAGATCGACGCCGCCATAGCGATGATAATTACCGCCAGCAAACCCAGTTCGATCAAAGTCGAGCGGAACGCGTCGGGGTTGGCGACTTCAAGGTTGGTGCTTTCCGCCGTAATGACGAGCATTCGCCGGATCGCCGCGATCGCGCCGATGATCAGGAAGGGTTCAGCCGCCAAGGTGTGCGATTCCAGCGAGAGCGTGACCGTGTAGACGATCTCCATCGTCATCATCACCAGCAGAATGCTGTCGAGAATTTCGATTGCCAGTTCGCGGATCTGACCGGTCATCACGGCGTTGATCAACGCCATCACGCTCGAGCCGAGCAGTAGGATCGCGAGCACTGCCAACACAACCGCTATCAGAACCAGAACGACGCTCTCAACCGACTTGAGATAATGCGCCGCGCGCGCTTCCATGCCGTGACTGGTGTGGCTCTCCACTTGACGCCTCCTCCGGAAGGAATTTGGCGCGGATATTACCATAGCCACGGGGTCGTGTCAAGAGGATTGGTTCTGGCGGCAGGGTCCCGTCAAAATCGTGTCTGGGCGTTTCAACGAGTCGTTCTCCCAAGCGCGCGTTACCGTTAGGTCTGGTGTGCACGGATAAGTCTCGTTTTCGTAGCCAGAGATTTCGAGCGGAGCGAGAAATGACATAGCGTACTCGATTTACCTTCCTGGACATTCCGCGCGAAGTATTGACACGCCTCTCCGTTTGTGCTACACTTTTTGTGTGATAGCTGAGGATTGACCGTAGCATCACAGGCAACGAGTGCCCGCTGCGCGATTCGCGCAGGGGGCTTTGATTTTTGCGATGAACTCACCATTGACTGTCGCAGAACTCACCCACGAGAGTCAATCTCTTGAGCGCGCAGGCGATATTGCAGCAGCCCTGCGTCGCGCAGAGTTGGCTGTAGAGCAAGCGCGCGCCGCGAGATCACCAACCGATACCGCCACCGCCCTGAATTGTCTGGCGTTCCATCACTTCCGAATGGGACATTATCAACGGGCACGCGCGATTGCAGAGGAAGCGCTGACATGCACGTCTGCCGATTCCCCTGGTCGGATCGACGCACTGTTAATGCTCGGGATGTGCGTGACTGAGACATCCGATCTGAGTGCAGGTGAAGACTATTATCTTCGCGCGATCGACCTGAGCCGGCAACTGGGTTATCACCGCGCGTTGGTGCGCGGTCTCCACAACCTCTCGGCTGGCGTCTACATGCCGCGCGGCCAATTCGAACTCTCCCTTGCTGCCGACGCCGAAGCGCTCCGCTTAGCCAAAGAGCACGAGTTGCGCGAGCTCATTTGGGCGCCAATATTCACCATGGCTTGGGTCTATTGGTTGACCGGACAGCGCGAACAAGCCGCTGACACGCTGAACGATGTCCATGACGTCGTTTTGCCGGGATCAGCCGCCGAGGGTTACTACTATCTTGCTCTCGGCAATCTTGCTCTCGATAATGGAGACCTGGACCGCGTTTCCTCGCTCTTCGCCCGCGCCCGCTCGATCGCAGAGACAACGGGTGAACCCAGCGTGAACGTCTTGGCGCGCTTTGGATTGAGCCGCTATCATCGCGCGGTGGGTGATGCTTGCGCTGCTCGCGCCTGGGCAGACGATGCCCTGACGCTTGCTACGCGCGTCGAGTATTGCCATCTTCAGGGCATGGCGCTCATCGAGCGCGCGCGCTCGACCTGGCTGACCGGTGACCGGCGTGCCGCGGAGGACGACCTGCACGCCGCCATCCAAATCCTCTCCACACTCCAAGCGAACTTCGATCTGGCGCGTGCGCGGTTCTTTCTTGCTGCACTGCTGCACGAGCAAGGAAGTGATCAAGCAGATGCGACGTGGCGCGATGCTGCCCAAGCAATCCTCGACGGCGACTATACGTTCCTCGTGGAACAAGAACGCGCGATCGCTTTCCCGCTCGTCGCCTCGTACTTAAATCATCCTGATGGCAGCATCGCGGCGCTCTCCAGCGTTCTTGTGACGCGCCTCAACGGCGTTCTGCCCCCGCCACTGCACATCGCTACCTTAGGGCACTTTGAAGTGCGGCAATTGAATCGTCTCATTCTTGACATCGCGTGGCGGCAGCGGCGCGCGGGAGAGCTGTTCCGTTTCTTGGTGATCAGCCGAGACCATACACGCTCGCGCGATGCCATCATCGAAGCGCTCTGGCGCGACAAGTCCATTGACTCAACTCAAGCTCTGTTTCATCAGGCGACCTCAGCACTGCGACGCGCGCTGGAGCCCGAGTTGCCTGACAAGTTCCCGTCGCGTTACCTGCAAATCGAAGTAGGTCAGGTAACATTGCACCTGCCGCCCGGCTCGAAGGTAGATGTCCAGACGTTCGAGCAGTACATTCAAAGGGAAGAATGGGAAGCCGCGCTAGAGGTTTACCGAGGCGATTTGTTTCCCAACGATCAGTATGCCGATTGGACGGTCGCACCACGTGAGCGGTTGCGGCGCCAATACCTGCGCGCGCTCCTCATTGTCGCGCACAGATACGATCAAGCCGGTAGGCATCGCGAAGCGCTCGATCTTTGCTACCGCATTCTTGAGATCGATCCGTGGCAGGAAGATGCCGTCCTGATCGGCATGAAAGCGTGCCTCGCGTTCAGAGACCGCGTGGGAGCAGTACGGCTCTATCGCGAACTAGAGCGCACGCTCCGAGACGAATTAGGAACAGAGCCGCAAGCCACATTGCACGAACTCTTCCGGTCAGTTCTCTAGCACCAAAAGCAAGTCAGAGGGGACGGAAGGATAAAGTCGTCGTACTTTGTCCTTCCGTCTTGTTTTTTTTGGCTCCACCTTCTTCGCGTGTCAGTCCTTTGTCAGTCCTCTGTGTTAGTATGGAGCGGGCTTCATTGGAGCCCGGTCCCCATGCGCCTGAAGAGGTCTTCTATGAGCAAATCCGAGACCAAATCCGACCTCTTTGGTACAGTTGTCGCCATCTTGATTGCCCTGGTCTCTGTCGTTGGCGCGATCACGGCGTGGCGCGTCGCGACACGCTTAGACGAAGCCGGCGGCGCGGATTCCGCCGGCATTCGCGCGACAACTAACAAAGAAGATATAACCACGCAGGCGACCATTATCCTCGACGAACACCTCAGCGCTTTTGCCGCGTACGAAGAAAACAAATCGCTTGCCGATGCGTACGATGCCTTTGCACGTTCGAACAGCGAGTCAGCCAATCTCGCCGACTATGCCAGCATGTTCCGCTACGCCGCCAACCAAGCCTGGGATGCCATCCCTGAAGCCTATATCGACCGAGACGGAAAACTTGACCGCAATCGGGACATTGGAGAGCATATTGCGGAATACGCGCGGAACAAGGACATTGATCCACAATCCCATTTCGACCGCGCCGATGCGAGTCGCACAAGCGCCATGTGGCTGTTTATGACGTTCATTCTAGATGGCATGGTCTTGATCCTGTTAACCACTGCCGACGCAATCGGGAATTGGCTGCGCTATTTCTTCCTAGCCGGTGGAATGGTGCTTTTCGCCATTGCAGTCATGGCTGGATTGCTCATCGAGTTGTTGAGCGCGCTTGTCATCAAATAGGGCAATCCAGATGGTTAATTCGGTAGACACCACAACTAACGCCTCCCGCGACGAAAATAAAGAATCCCACGAAGACCGGGGCAGAAAGTGGCTGGCAGTCCTGATCGCGTGCATAGCGCTCTTGGTCAGCATCACGAGCTGGCTGCAGACCGATGCCTCGAACCAAGCGGCAGAGTGGTCACACATCCAGCAGGAAAACGCTACCGAATCGACCGGCGAGAGTACACGCGGGCAATTGATCGTCAGTTTTGCCAACTCCATGGTCCGCGCGTACGACGAACGGCAAGAGCAAGCGGTGAGTCTCCAGCGGCACGACCGCGCCTTAGAGGCAAGCGCATTCATCACAGCAGCAAAAGCGATCGCCCAGCAAACTACCCTGCTCGAACCGCCCTATGCCACATTTGATAGCGACGCCCGGCGCCAGTGGACGAGTTATGGGCAGTATGAAGCGGACACCTGGGTCGTTACGGCGACTCTGTACAGCGAAAGAAGCGAAGCGGCATCAAAAGCCGGGAACGCCTGGGGTAGCAAGGGCAATACCTACAAGGCGTCGATCGTGGTATTTGCAGTCGTCCTCTTTCTCCTTGCCTTGGCGACTATCGTCAATGGATTTGTCCGCTGGTTCTTTGTGTTGGTGGGAATGGGTCTTGCCGCGATAACTTGTTTGGAAGTGCTGTTCACAGCGCTGGTGCCTGTGGCACAAATTCCGGATGCGGCGATCCAGCAATTCGCCCAGGGCTACGGCTATGCTTGGCAAGGCAAATACGATGCCGCGATTCAGGCGTACGATCGCGCTCTGGCGATCTACCCAGATTACGCCAACGCGATGGCACGGCGCGGGCAGGCATGGTTTCACACCCAACCGCCGGAGATCCGATATGCAGTCCAGGACCTGGAAGCTGCGAGTCAGCGCATCACTGACAAGTATAGCGTCTTCTGGAATCTCGGATGGGCGTACTATCTCGTCGGGGAGTATTCCAAATCGATCCAAGCCAGCCAAACGGCGCTCGGATTAAATTCTCAAGTCTGTGGTCCCGCCTTCAACGTTGCGATCGCGCGGCTAACGCTGGGTAAGCCGGAGCAAGCCGAACTAGATTATGAGGCAGCGATCAGCCGCTGCGAGAAGATCGTACAGGATTCGCTCGCCGCTGGGTTGGCTCCGCCCTTCACACTCTGGGACGAGATCGAAGCATCTGCCGAGGATATCGAAAACCTGCTGTGTCAGACCCATCAGCGGTATTGCTACCCGGGCCGCGAGCAGGTTGACGTGAAGAATATCGTGAACCGAGATGCAGTGCTCGCGACTGGCGAAAAATATCTCAAGCGGATTAAGGAAACGCTGACCGCGCTCGAGTATATGCATACGGCGACCGTCAAGCCGAGTGGGGCGAGATTCGAGCCCTTGGTTTTTAGCAACGAGTCCTACACTGACGTTGGTGATTTTCAAGCCTACGTCATCCGCGACCGCTTCCCTAACAATGACACGTCGATCTACGCCATGTGGGATTATGCGGACGTCAAGCCGGATATGGAGACCGTGTGGAAGGTGTATGTCAACGGAACTGAAAAACCGGAACTACGCTACGTCGGGAATTGGGGCTTGGCTGTGGCTGGGAGTGCCGTCAAGAAAATTGACTCCTGGTTCGTGATGACGCCCGGGCGTTACGACGTGGAGGTGTATGGCGACGGCGAGTTATTGTCGAGTGGAACATTCACGATTGACGAGAATGAGGCGCTGCCCGTTCAGTTGCCCGGCAACGTCTTGCCCACAGCGCAAGTAAATGCCGGTGCTCTGATCTTTTACGACGATTTCGCCAATAACAATCACGGCTGGTGGTCGAGCTCTGGGTCAAGCGTGAAAGGCACCGCGAAAGATAGCCGGATTGAAAACGGTGAGTATCGCATCGTCAGTCACAAACAAGGCTATGGTTGGAGTGTCACCTGTGAAGATTGCGGTCAATTCGATGATCTGTATTACGAGGCGACCGCGCGCTACGTTGGTGGACCAAAAGACTATGGATATGGACTTGTATTGCGCGGCGATCGCGGGATGGATCAGAGGTATCTCTTCCTGATCGACGAAAAGGGGAACTACAAAATCGCCAAGGTCGTGGACGGGACATATCTTAGTCTCACTGACTGGACGCAGAGTGCGTTCATTCATCCAGGCGACTCCAATCGCCTCGGCGTTTTGGCGCGTGGTAGTTCGTTTGAATTTTTCGTCAACGGGCAGTCCGCTGCGCGCCTGATTGATACGTCTCTGGCGAAAGGATACATTGGCTTGACCGTTGAAACCTCCGAACTCGAAGTTAGCTTTTCCCAAGTTCGTGCCTGGAAGGTCAAGTGATTGCAGATTGCTGGTGCGCTCACACCGCTCGCTGTTCGATGGAAGGAGGTGGAACGACTAATAAAACCGGGCTTTCGCGGCTATGCAGTTGAAGGTTGATGAGAGGAGGACTCGCATGAGGAAAGTGCTGATACTCATCATGTGCACGTTGTGCCTTTTTGTTGCGGCTGCGCCACCTCACGCGGCGCTAGCAGCCGACGCGGCGAGTGACCCATCCGGCTATCTCGAAGAACTGGGCTATACCATCGTCAACATTGGCGATGGGGTAAACAAACAGGGAACTCCCTATGCCATGACAACGATGGAATGGGAGTCCAAGGATCTCTGGAGCGAGGAGACAGCGACCCAGATCGTCAGCGGTTTCTATGCTCTGCGCAATGGTTATCCTGCGGCTCGGATTCTCCTGATTGACCTAATTTACAGCCAACAGTACGAGGTTGTTTGGAGGGTCAGCTCCGATGATTGGGACAAGTACACCAAGGACAAGGACTGGGAAGCGCTGAAACAGACCGAGTCGTGGTGGGTCGGCATCTGGGACAACGACGAACAGGCGTATTTGGCGGGCAGCGGGCTGCAAAAGTTCGTAAGCAAGAATTTCGGCGCGGGTGCATTCGCGGAGCCCAAGTTTCCCGGACCGATCACCGGCGGTGGCTATGGAGCGGTGGCACTCAATCCCACTGAAGGTCAAGTCAAGCTGAAGGGTCAACTAAATCTGACGATCACCGTCTTGGACAAACAAAAACAACCCGTGGCAAGCTCCGATGTCGAGATCACGGTCATGGGCTCAGCTACCGGTAGCCGCGTGCTGCCGAAAGCAACGTCCACCAATGAAAAGGGAAACGCCCAGATCACTTTCAGCGCAGGCAGTACAGACGGTGTGGCGATCATCGTCGCTAAATCCAGAGGCACACGCGGTGTGGCGACGATCACCGTAGGCAAAGGCGATAAGGACCCAGCCGTCAGTATCGTAGTGGCTGAATTGGCAGGCAAGGGCTACAAGACCTATGGTGCCGGCATCGACAAGGATAACCCAGACACAGCCTATGTGGATATGGACTTGGTAGGCTACCTGGCTGATAAAAGCGGCAACTATGATCCGGTCTCACTAGCCCAGATCGTCGACGGCTGGAGTGCCGTCTCCGGCGCTTACCCTAAAGCCAAATCGCTGAACGTGATCACCCGCTATGAAGGCAATTACGCGATTCACTGGCTCGTCGCATCAGCAGATTTTTCCGACTACACCGCAAAGAAGACGAGTGCGGATGATTTCTGGTCTGCTGTATTCGGCTCGATCAAGGTCTTTGACCTGAAAACAGGAAGGGAGGTCTCGCCCCAAGACTTTATGAACAAGAATTTCGGTTCGGAGTAAACCAGCGTAGGACAAATTTCCAAAAAACATGTCCCACATTTTTGAAGGAGAATAATCATGCCACCCCTACCAGTCACTTCGGGTTTCGACGTCGGACGCACTGCGCTGAACATGGTGCTCGCTATCGTCTGGGCACTGGTCGCCTCGGTCGGTTTCGCCGGATCGATTGCAATCGGACTGAAAGTCTTCTCGGCGCTGACGCCCGGCTTTAACGAGTGGGAAGAATTGAAAAAAGGCAACTCGTCGGTCTCGATTCTGTGGGCGGCGTTCGTCCTTGCCGTCTCCGTCGTCGTGGTCGGCGTCCTGATCAAATGACCTCGATGACTGTCAAGTGACGGGTGACGAGGAAGAGGAATTCTCCCCTCGGCTCTTGTCACCTGTCACCCGTCACATTTTTACGGGGAGAGTCTATGGCGAGACGTCTCATTGCCGCGCTCGCTGTTGGCGTTATTCTCGCGCTCGCTACGTTAGTCACCGTCCACGCGCAGGAACGGAATCCGGCGGATGAAGTGAAAGCATTCTTGACCGCCAAGGGTTACACCGTCGACGATGTGGACTATATCGCAGACGAGCAGGGTCAGCCGCGTCTTGACGCGGTCTATGTCTTGATGGACGCGGTCAACGGCGATCTCTATCATCCTGACTTGCAAACTCAGGTCGTGTGGGGATTCTCTGCGCTGCGCCAGTACTATCCACGCGCGGAGACATTGCACACCACCCTGGCATACCGGCAATTCTGGATTTTCTTCTGGTCCAGCGCTGCGGATTTGGATCAGTTCATGAACTGCACACTCGACGGGACAACGTACTGGACTCGTGTGCGTGGTCAAGTGAGGATTTATGACCGCTTGACGGGATCGTTTACAGACGAAAAGAGTTTTACGACGAACAACCAAGCCGGCAAAGATCAGGCTGGAAAAAATTTCGGTTCGGACCCGAAGAATCCTGTGCCGACGCCGGTGCCGGGGAGCACCCGAGGCGGGACCTTGTGGCTCGAACCTTCCACAACATATCTGCCTAACGATAGCACGAGCCGCGCGGTGTTGATGGCGACACTACTCGACAGCAATTTCGCGCCGATGGTGAATAGCGGTCTTACCTTTTCGTATCAAGCGCCGGGCGACAATGCAGTGACGATCGGCACCCAGAACACCGATGCGAATGGCGCGGCGCGCGCTTCAGTGGCTGGCTCACACAATTTCAACAATCTCCTGCTGCGCGCGGCGACAGAGGCACAGAATAGCCAGGTCTCGATTGTTGTGGGGGCGGTCCCGTCGCGCAAAGCCGATCAGATCAACGCCGTCGTGAGAGGACTGACGAAGCAAGGTTACGCCGGTGTCAACGTAGAGTATTCAACGCAGACCCGCGCGACAGGCGAGACGACTAACGTTGGGTATGTCGGGATGCGCATCACGAGCCAGACGTTAGACCGCTCTGTCTTTTCGCAGATGAGCCGCGCCTTTGGCACGCTGCGTACCTTGTTTCCGAAAGTGAATCAGTTGTACGTTACGCTGATCTATCACAAGGATGGGCAGGACTGGCAGCTCATGTGGGGCATCCAGGTCGCGTACTGGGATCAACTCGTGGCGGGTCAAATCAGCGAGAATGATTTCTGGCGCAATCTGCTCTACATCGGCGCGTACGATGAAAACGGCAACCGCGTAGACGATAAGGATTTTCTGGACAAGAATTTTGGCGCGGGCAGCACTGGGAAACGAGCGAGCGTCACGCGCACGCTCGAATCCACAGTCACCACAGAGGCGTGGGGGGATCAATGGCACGGACAAGAGTTTGTGGTGCTGCCGGGCAGTTATGCCGACACCTTCAACGTTGAAGAGTTGACCGGGAACGCCACGGCGGTGCAAATATTTCAGTCGCCAGATTTCGTCAACCCGCTCGTGACGTACACACGCGGCGACAGCCCGGAGAAGCTGCGAGTCCAATTGGGGCAAGGGCAGTATCTGTTCGCTGTCGTCGCCTCCTCCGCGCCAGCATCCTCACGCGCAACATACGTCGAACATCTGCCGCAATAGCCAGCCGTCTATCGCAGACCCCAGGGGTTCTTGGGAAGCCGGTCGGGATTAGAGCCAGACAACTAGGATCACTCATATGCTCAAGAATATAGCGCCGATTGTGTTCCTCATGCTGGCATTCACTTGGAATCCCGACGCGCCGGTCGCCTCAGCGCGAAGGGCAACCGCGGAGGGCGCGGTCGATCTCGCGGTACGCAACTTGGAGTTGACCCAGGGCGTACCGGGCGAACCACTCATCCTCGGCAAGTTGACCGTCGCGCGTGTGCAAATCGATTTGCCGCCTGCCACGAATCTCGACGCGCAGATTCGACTCGAAGTGGATGGAAAAACCTACGAACGCGCGGCGAACCTTGTGGGACCAACCGTCACGGTCACGCTCAAGATCGACGCGCTGCGCGAGATCAAGCCGATCACGGCGACGGTCTCTGTAACCCCAACGGGACAGGCAACCGATCCAAATCTATCCGACAACTCGAAAACGGTCACCTATCAAACAGTGCGGACAACAGAAAGGGTCGTCGTTTTCTTTCTGCCAGTCGATTGGACGCCGGAAGAACGGAGCAAATACGACTACAACAACGCTTTCAAACAGCATGTGCAGGAGGCAGGTGATTTCTTGATGTCCACGTACCCCTTGCCGGCTGATCGGGTGATTGTGGATTATACGATGACGCCGCACATGCTCAGTTCATTCGAACAGACACTTGCCGACAGCCAGGGCAAATTCAACATGCGGAACGCCTTGGCGCTGTACGCCAATCTCTCGTTCGCGGGGCGGCGTTACCGTCCGGATGCTACGATGGTCGTCGGTGTGTTGCCGCCGGGCTGGTTTCGCGCGCACGGTCAGCCGGGCACCTTGGGTTTCACGTTGAGCGATGTAAAAGGCATCGTCACGGGACAGTACGGCGCCAATCTCCCGCCCATTATCGCCGCACACGAGATTGGGCATTTGTATTCATTGGACGAAGACTATGATTTCGCGATCAAGCCGAGTCGTCCCTGTGTTGCGATCTTCCTGCCCAGTTATTGGGCGGAGCACGAACTGGAATTGATCGACACCTCCACGAAACGACTGTGCACGTTTATGAGCGCGGCGTCTTCTCAAGACAATTATTGGGTGGACCAACGCATCTATGAATATCTGCTGGGCAAGTTCGCGTTGAATGGCGGCGCTGCCAGCGCGCCGCTCGTCCTTGCCGCGACGATGACCTGGCGCGTCGAAGCAGATGGTTCGCCCGGCAAGACCAGCGCGAACGTGCGCCGGTTTGAGCCGAGCCAGCCGGTCTATGTTTCTGTTGCGGGCATCGCGCTACAAGCCGGCTCGACTCTGGAAGTCAAGCTGTATCGCGGCAATGCCTTTTTGCGCGCGCTCGCGCCACAGACGACGACCGCCGGCAATCGCTGGTATCCATTTCTGATCGCTGGCACACATTCTCTGGCAGAAGACGTGTATCGTGTGGACATTTATTTGGATGGGCAGTTAGTCAAATCCAATCAGATCGAGGTCAAAGCCAGTCAGTAGGATTTGACTTTGGAGACCCGGTGCGTACGATTCAAACTCTTGTCCTTCGGCTCTTGGTGGACACGGAAGAACCGAACACTCTACGCGGCTCGCTGAGCCCCATTTCAAATGAGGCAGAGTATTCGTTTGCCAGCGCTCGCGAGCTGTTGGATTTGTTACAGCAATTGGGCACGCCGCTGGCAGAAACGCACCATGCCAAGAGCGGCAATGCGGTTGAACCGGGTCAAGTCAAAAAACAGAAAGAAGAGATATGAATCCAATATACAAGCGGCATAACTTGAGGCACGTCTATCTTTTTAACTTGGAGGTGCCCCAATGTGCCAAAGCCATCTGAAGGTCTGCGTGGTTGGAAGCGTACTCATCGCCACGGCAATGCTGATCGCTTGTGCCGAGCCACCTCCTTCAATTGAATCAAGCACCACACTATCGCCTGCCGGTACCGTGACACCGACGAACGTGCATACCACGCTGGCGGCTGCTTTGCCTAATGTGACACCGTCCTCCCAAGTTGTTAGCGTACAACCGTACAAGGCAACTGAGTTCCTGATTGCGAATAGTTCCAACACCCTTGAGCCTCCAGCCGCGAATGGCTCTTGGGTCGTTTGGCGAATTCAAAACAGCGCCAAGCCGGTCTTTATTCATGACCTTACCACCGGCAAAGATGCCATGCTGATGACCGAGAATTTCATTGACCAATGGTCTCTTGGCGACAACATGATCGTGACGGTCGAGGTAGCGCGGGAAGGGCAAATGGGAATCTTCGGTTATCGCTTACCGGATTTATCGCGCTTCACGATTGTGCCGCTTGAGGGGGATCGAACTCTTGCGCTGACGAGTCCGGCTATCTCCGGAAATTTCGTCGCGTGGATCGCGGTGCGACATGGATCATCCAAATCAAGTCCCACGACGTGGAACATTTACGTACACAACCTGGTTTCCAACAAAACATTTCCCATTGCTGTGCTGTCGAATGCCTATCCGAGCCAC
The DNA here is from genome assembly GCA_027457205.1 of Anaerolineae bacterium. Classification (GTDB taxonomy): domain Bacteria; phylum Chloroflexota; class Anaerolineae; order UBA4142; family UBA4142; genus DAIDTM01. The sequence goes on from DAIDTM010000156.1 coordinate 13,452, forward strand.
CTTGTCGTCTCCGGCAACTGGGTCGTTTGGCTCGATCAGCGGGACACTGCGGCGTGGAATCTCTACGGCTACGATCTGTCCACCGCCCGCGAGTTTAACATCGCTTCCTCCCCCATCATGACTCCTCACCGCCCGGCGATCTCTGGCAATACCGTCATCTGGTGGACGAGTAGCAACGGAATAGTACGCATCATGGGCTACGACCTCGTCACAAGACAAGAACGTATCATCACCGACCTCGGTCGCGACAACACTGTCCAAGGGGTGGATATCGGCGGTGACTTGATGGTGGAGTGCCATCGGAACAGGGGGCTTGGATATTTTCGGCTACGATCTGAAGCAGCATCGCCAATTCGTCATCAGCCGCGCGGTTGGCGATCAAGTGGCGCCGCGTATTTCTGGAAACGTCGTCGTCTGGCAAGACTGGCGCCATACGGGTGCGCGTCGATATGTTTACAACAACGAAATCTATGGCGCTCGACTCGATCCCAGTCCCGCCCCGCCACCGCCAGCTATCGGCGTGCCAGATGCTGTAGACGCAAAAATCGAGATTGTCTGGCCCCAAAATGGCGTTCCAGGTACACAGGCTGAACAAGTCAACATTTCCACCTGGCTCTTTCACCGTGGCGCCCTCAAATCAGTGTCTTGCCAGTGGTGGTCTCACATTCAACTTTGGCAAGCGATGAATAACGATCCGGCGAGGCGTATCGCGACCGGATGGAGGTCGCTACGTTATCTGGCAGACAATCGTACGATTCCCACCTGGAACTTGGACAATATCAACGTCACGACCACGCGCGATCCACAGAATCGGGCCTACTTTTTCGTCACGCTCGACGATGTGCCCTCGCGCACGAACGTCTGGGCGCATGCGGCAGACGCGCGCACCTACTTTCCGAGCCAGGATACGCCCAGCGGCATTGCGTCGGTGAGCGACGCGGTGGATGCCAAGATCGAAATCGTTTTTCCGCAAGGCAACGCACCCGTGGTGCAAGCCACGCGGGTCAACGTGTCCGCGATGCTCTTCAAGCCGGGAACGCTGCTATCTGTTCCACCCGATTCTCGATTTGTGGTGCACCTCTGGCGCGCGCTCAATCAAGGCGTGGGCGAAGATGTTGGCGTAGGGCAGATGCGGCTCGTGTCTTCAGCCGCCTTGACGTATCCGGTCTGGGATTGGAACGACGTGGACGTTTCCGCTGCGCGCGATCCTGCCAGCAAGTATTTCCTCCGATTAACGGTTGACGGCGCACAAACAAACTCGAATGTGTGGGCACACGGCGTGGACGCGCGCACGTACTTTCCGCAGGTGGATGCGCCGGTGGGAGAATGCGAATAAGAGAAGCTATCGGCAGTCAAAGCCGCAATAACGAAGGTGGTGGCTTGCCGCGCTGTCGTTCATTCCAAGAAGCGTCTGATGCCTATCGCGTCCTGATGATTTTCGCCTCAACCCATACCGCCCAATCCTGCGCCGCGCTATCGCCGGCGTCCACGCGCAGCTGGATGGCGCCGCGCTTGCCGAGCGTCTCAGCCGGGAACGGCACAGACGCGCCGGGAACGAGAAATCCTTCGCGGTATAGTGTGTCCGTATTGAAGATCGTCACGACGGTGTTATCCGCTTCGCGCACGAACGAGGCAGTAAACTTGACTCTGCCAGCCAGCGCGCCCTTCAGAAATCCATAACGGATCACCCAGGTATCGCTCGCCTGCGGCGTAAAAACCTGGGGGTACGATCCACTAATCGTTCCGCCTTTGATCCACTGCGGATGCGTTTCCAGCGCGAGCGCGGGGCGCGTCCCGTCTTCCAACTCGAAATTCTTGCGCCAGAGCGCAAATCCGCGCGGATCGTTGTCCGGCAAATTCCATACCGGCGCATGGCTGCCGTTGAGCCACTGCGCGTCTGCCGCATGAGCGACAAAATCGTAGATTAAGCGCGGCGGTACCGGCATCGGCGGCGGGCGATTCAGCGTAATGGTGAGCGGCGTCTTGGGATCGTACCGTAGCGTACCCCAGCGGTTAGCGGTGGCTGCCACGACGATGTCGCCCTTATCGAGGTAATAGAGTTGGAAACTGCCGTCTGAATTTGAAATGGCGAATGGAGCAGACCGCAGCACCCACACCGTCGCGCCGCTCACGGGTTTGCCATCGGTAGCGACCGCGCGCCCGTCGTTCGGCGCCAGGTAGATATTTCCGCCGATCGTTATCTGATAGTACCCGATGTCCAGAGTCTGCGCGTTGTCGTTCACCACCGCAGTCAATATATTGCTCGTCCCGTACGCGCTGGAAGCGTAAAGGTAATGCTCGCCGTTCGGAATATTTGGAAGAACGTAGCTGCCGTTGCTGTTGGTTGTGGCGGAGGTACCGGGGAGATCGAGTACTTGAACTTGAGCGTTTGAGATCGGTTTGCCCGGATTTGAAATATCCAGGAAAGAGACGACGCGGCCGCTGATCGACCCGCTCGGCGGATTCGGCTTCAGCGTGGGTACCAGCGTGTTCATCGGAGTCGTCGTTCCATTGCAGGCGAGGATGATGGCGAGAGCCAAGAATGCCCAGAGGAGTGAGAAGAATTTTCGTTGTCGCATCTCGTTCCTCCACGATTCAGAAACTGCCGCGCGCGGACACACGCGAGTCCATTAAAACCCAACGGCTCACGCTGGATCGGGACGAAGTGATGCGTCGTGCATGAGCCACTTCACTCCTGAGCCAACGTGAGCCGTTTCTATTTCACTTATGACATTAGTATAACATACTCGCTAACCGCTGACAAAGCCGCGAAATAATTTCTATACTCCCAGCGACACCGCTGCGAGTTTTCCGAGGATGTCAAAATATGTTGTGACCAACGGCGTCCCCGCGAATACGGCGTACGCGCCGGGCGCGACGAGCGATGCCAGCGCGCCGATGGTTCCAATCAAACCCTGCACGCGCTTGAAGTACATCGGCGCGGCTTGCTCGATGGTCAGCGGCGTGCCGCTCTTGCCCTCCGCGTCTAGTTTGGCTTGTTCCACACGCATGAATTGGACGATGTCAAAGTACAGCCCGATCAGCAGTGGCACGCTGATATAGTACACCAGCCGCCCGACGATGAGTGATTCGAAGGTGGACACCAGTCGATCATCTGCGCCCGTGCCAAAGATGAAGAGCGCGAGCAGGAACAGCGCGAGCGTCAGCGCCTTCAGATAGCCGGCTTTGAACGGCAAGACCGGATACACCATGATGAAGAGCGCACCGATGGCGAGAAAGCCCTGGACAATCGAAACGAGCAGCAGGACCGGCATCAGCACGGTGCCGAGCAAACCGAGACTCGAGCCCAAAACCGCCGTCGTGCTCTGCAGTCCGTTTTGCGCGGCAAAGAGAATCATCACGACGATCCCGATGGGCACAAATCGGCTCTTCCGCAGCGTCTTGACGCGGTCGATGATCTCGGTCGCGTGCATTTTCTCGCCGATCCGCGGTGTGCGGTATGCGAGATACAGCATCCCCAGTCCAATGATCGCCAGCGCCAGAATGCTTTTTTGAAGCACGTCAAACGAAGCGAACGCGATCATTACCAGCACAACCGCCGTGTTGAGGCGCGGAAAGAGCGACCGAATTTGCGCGCGCGGCAACGCCACCACTGCAAGCGCGACGCCGAGGAACAGGAAAATGACCGGCGTCACCGGCGTACTCTCCAACTGCAGCGTAGTGAGAAGCGTGAAGAGGTTTTCCGATTCATTGTCGATATACATCGCCGCGAAGATCAGCGCCAGCGCGACGGCGGCGCGCGCCAGCCCCGCCGCGAAATGCTTGCGGTCATCCAGCGCGTCCACGTAGGCGAAGACGCCAAGGACGAGCAATCCAAACGCGCCGCGCAAACCAAAGTACAGCGCGAGCGCGCTCAGCGCCCAACCTAGTCCGATCGCGAGGGTTGCCGCGCGCCCAGTCGTGAATCGGCGCGCGACGAGCAAGAACACTCCCACGATCAATAGCGCCCAAGTCAGCGGCGCGCCGCGCGGATCGAGCAGGGGATGGAGCGCGGTTTCAACCGAGCGCAGCAACGCGCGCGCGGTCGCCGGAATTTGGTGGAGGACGAGTTCCGCCTGCGGTGCGTACGTGATCCGCAGCGTCAGCCGCGCTGGACCGTCGTACGTGAATTCGGGGGCGCGATCACGCGCAAAGAGATAGCGCGTTGGCGGCGGCTGAACGTCGTGAATCTCCGCCGCCGGCACGGTGACGGTGAGGACATCACCTGGCGCGAGCACGACATCGCCGAACTGCATCACGTATGCATTGTCGCCCTGTCCAGCCGCGTGCGCGTTCGCATCAGCCATCTTATCGGGAGTCCAATCCGCGGGCAGCGGTGCCCCGGTAATCGTCGACGCAAACGCACGTCCGTTGAAAGTCGCTTCCACGCGTCCGCGCCGCGCGGCATACTGGCAGGTGGACAGATCGACCGAAGTCAGCAGATAGTTTGGCTTGAACTGGTACGCATTGCTGAGCAAGCCCGAATTGTAGATCGGCATGCCATCGAGCGTGAAGAGGAGGTCGGCGACGCGGTAGCGGTACTGCACGCGCGATGCGGGATCGTTCGCACAGTGCCGGTTGAATTCGCCATAATCCGTCAGCCCGTCAAAAACGACGCGGCCGGAGATGCGGAAACTGTCCGTGCGATTGAGCAGCATTTCGCCAATCAGCGGCGTCGCTTGCAGTGTGATCTGTTTGTGGATCAACGTAAAGGGAATGTCGAGCGCGAGCGTGCGTCCGCTGGCGCTGCCGTACTGCAATCCCAGCAGACTCGGCGGCAAATCCGGCGACAGATTGGACGATGTGAGCGCCTGCAAATTGTCCGGTGGCGGATCGATGCGCGCGTAATCGAGATTCACAAACGGAATCTTCAAGGTCAATTGATCGCCCGGCGCGAGCGTGAGCGGATCGATCTGGAGATGATAAACGCCGCGCGCGTCTGCCGCGACAATCTGGGCATTGCCGAGCGATCCGTGCACGTTCCAAGCGTGGTTGGCATCTTGCCACGCCGTGAGCGTCTCCGCGAATCCCCACGCGCTGAGATCGGGACGGCTACCGTCCGGTGTCGTCACCGTCCCGTCCACGGTTACGCTGCCGCGCGCGTAATCGAGCAGCGCGGTGAGCTGGATGATGCGCCCACGCGATTGCGCAGCGGCGTTTGGCGCGATGAGATTCATGCCGATGAAAACGAGTGCCGTGATGAGAATTGATCGTTTCATAGTCGGCTCACGGTCTATGCGGACAAATCATTGACCTCGCACGATCTGGACATCGTACCAAACCGCGCGGCTCGCGCTGCCAGATGGTGCGCTCTCGACCGACAAGATAAGTTGACCGGACTGATTCGCGATTTGGTCCAGCGGGACGACGATGGGCTGCACGCCGTCGCTGGAATTGACGGTGAGTCGGTCCAGTTCGAGCGCGGACTGCCCACTCGGCGCGAACTTGACGACGAAATCTGCCTCCGCGTTCGGAGATGGATCGAGGAATCCAACCTGTCCGATGAGGAAATCGGTCGAGTTGCCGGTGATCGTCTTGGCGAATTGTCCCACGATATAGCCGTTCGCCGATTTTGCCGGCGCGGTGAGCAGGACGCGGTCGCGCGCGGTTTTGTCTTGCAGCGTTGCGCTGTTGACGTAACGCGCCGCGCCTTTGTTATCGTTCGGGTCGCCATTCCACGACACCTTCCCGTTGTTACTCGACCACTTGGCTTTGTCGGCATCAGCGATCAAATCATAGACCACCTGGGGCGGATTCGGCGCGGGCGGCGCGTGAGTCAGGTCAATATCAGGCGTCGGCTTGCTCGGATCTTCCGCGCGGTAGATGCCGTTCCAATGTGCGCCGTCGCTCGCGATGATGAAGAATGGATCGCGTCGCGAGCGTACGCCGTGAATCTCCTGACGCACCCAATGAATAAGCCAATATCGTCCGTCGTGATTCGTCCGTGTGACGCCCACATCGCCCATGATCCACACAGTCGCGCCTTGCACCGGCTGCCCGTTGCGCGTCACGCGGCCAGAGTAAATGCGCTGCTCGCCGCCGCCGCCATCCTGCAAGAGTTGAATGTCGATGTTCTTGACCCCGCCGGCGGCGACGAGGACTTGGACCGGGTTGCTTTCGCCAAACTGATTCTTGGCGAAAACATACTGCGAGCCAGGAGGAATCTGATCGAGACGATAATTCCCATTGTTATCCGTAGTCGTTGCCAGCGACGGTGAGCCGAGTATTTCGACCTGCGTGTTTGCCGCCGGCTTTTCCGGGTCGGCATTGAGCCGGACGGTCACCTGACCATTGATCGCGCCAAGCGCGAGGGTGGATGTCGCGGCGGCAGTCGGTGCGGCAGTGGCGGTCGCGACGGGCGTCTGAACTGGCGACGCGGTTGGCGTGTTCACCGGCGAGACGGAAACGGTGATGCCAACGGGATCACTCGCCGCGCCCGCTGTGTTGTACGCGCGCACGATGATCGTGTGGCTGCCTGGTGTCGCCCTCCAATGCTGAATGACGCTGAACGCCCGCTGTCCTTGCGCGATGGGCGGCATATCGCTGGAGATGTTCGTGCTATCGACGATCAATTCGACGCGCACGACGCCGGTTGCATCGGTCGCGGTCGATTGCACCGCAACGTCGTCGCCTTCGACGTACTGACTGCCGCTGGGCGGCGCGACGATGACGACTGCGGGCTTGCTTCCCGATGCGAGGTTCGCCGGGCGGCACGCGGTTGCCCCAAATAGCATTGTGGCAGTGAGCGCAATCGCGACGGTTGAGCGACGGAACATCCAGAATCTCTTTCTAGCAAACGCGAGCGACTAGACGAATCATACACTCTTTGTGCGTCATTGACAAGACCCCTGCATGATTGCACCAGGGCGCATGCAAAGCCGGCTGGCGACTCAAGTCGCAGCAACAAAGGCACGAAGTCAGCCTCCGCCGACTGAAAATCGAAAGGGCAAACCACCGTAGTTTGCCCTTTCGATTTGCCGGTTCACGAATCACGTGCCGCCCGGCGGCTAGAATTTCGCGCAACTGGACGCGTCGGCGGCAGTGTAGGATACGGCGATGGCGTAATCGTCGGCGTGGGCGACGGCGGCGGCGGAACGCTGACATCCTGAATCAGCGTGATCGAACCGTCGGCAGTATCGGCGACGTAGATGGTGTTGCCCAGCCGCGCCATCACGCCCGGCGAGGCCATCGCGAGCCGCGCCACCTCGCCGAACGACGTAGTGTCGAGAATCTGGATCGTGTTGTCAGCAGACGCCGGAGACGGTCCGTTGCTGGTCACGTCGCTTTCCGCGTGCGACAGATACAGGTGATGCGTCTGCGGATTGTACGCCATGCCGGTCGTACGCGCCGGCAGCGGTAGAGCCAGGACGCGCTGGTCGTTCGCATCGAACACGCTCAGCGTATTGGTGAGCGCGAGCGGATGCCTGCCTGCCAGATAGACGCGATTCGATGCCGGGTCAATCGCAAAGAAGAGCGTGTCGCCGTTGTAATCTAAAACTCCGCGCTGCTGAAGCGTGTCGCCGTCGATGCTGTACGTCACGAGCCGTCCGTTCGATCCCGGAACGCCGTTGCCGCCATTGGCGTAGATACGATGGTTGTTTGGATTGACGCGGATGAAATCGGGCGAAATGACCGGCGCGAATGCCGTGCCGCGCATCGTCAGCGCGCCGATGGGCGACAAGGACTTGAGATCGAGGATGACGCCGTTGGCAAAGAGGCGCGCGTGCGCCGCATCGACGGCGACGGTGGTGAGGTCGCGCGTGATCGGCGCGGTTGCGCGCACGCTGAAATTCGATTCGTCGATGACGGAGAGGGTGCCGTCGCCTTCGTTCGCGACGAACAAGCGATTCGACTCCGCGTCGCGCGCGAGGTCGATCGGGTGACGCCCCACCGGAATTTCCTTGACGACGCGCGCGCCCTCGATCACGTAGACCGAATCGGTCGAGGCATTGGCGACGTAGACGCGTCCGGCGGTTTCGTTCGCCAGCAGCGCGGTCGGAATCATCGCGAGCGGAATGACGCCGACGACCTGATTGGCGTCGGTGTCGATCACGCTCAAATTGTCGCTGCTCATATTGGCGACATAGAGCCGGCGTGCGTTCTCGTCGAGCGCGAGCGCGGAGGGATCGAGATCAACTGGAATCGTGGCGATAACGCTCATCGTTCGCGGGTCGATGACGGTCACGGTCCGGCTGAAGGAATTGGCGACGTAAACGCGCGTGCCGTCCGCGCGAATCGCCGCGCCGCGCGGATCGCCGCCGAGCGCCGCGCGTCCGCGCACGCTGCCGGAGAGCGGATCGAACGCGACGAGCGATTGCGACTGTTGCCGCGAATCGTAAATGGCGATGAGTACGTTGCCATTCTGCGGGTCGGCGAGCAGCGTTTCGTAACTGCCTTTGGTCGGCAGGATCGCGGTGACGCGCAGCGTGGTTGAATCGATCACGGCGGTCTTGTCGTACAGATTCGCGTAGATGCGATGATGCGCCGCGTCGCCGGCGAGACTGATGATCGTAAAAGTATTCGGGATCGAGATGCGCGCTTGGGTTTGCAGCGTTGCGGGGTCGAGGAGGAGGATTCCGTCCGCGCTGTCCAGCCCGACGAACAATCGGTTTTCGAA